>CALBMW010000511.1 GCA_937896275.1 uncultured Myxococcales bacterium | reverse complement strand
CCGTCGGCCCCAGCGCGTAGCGGCCCGCGCCGGCGTGGGTCTCGATGACGGTGCGCGGCGGGCCACCGTCCGCGGCGAGGGCGCGCGCGACGGCGCACAGGGCGACGTGCTTGAAGACGTCGCCGACGTTGCCCGCCTTGAACTGGTGGCGGTAGTCGAAGGGGAGGTCGTGCTTGCTCATGGGTCCGCAGGCTGCGTGGCCGGCGCGCCGAGCGCAAGGGGGGCGCGGCGGGCGCGTGAATGGCCGGCCGGGAGGGGCACTTGATCGTGACCGACGCCTGTGGACTTGATCGTGGCCGACGAGGGGTTGGGGCTCCCGAAGCGCCCTCGAGCGCGCCGAAGACCACAAACCGGGCGACGAACAGATCGTCTGGCCGCGCGCAGCGTGAGAGGTCCTGACCCAAGCCCCCAGCCCGGGAGGTTCATGTGCGCCCGAGTCGACGCATCGCCCCGCCCCTGTTCCTGGCGATCATCGCCCCCTTCCTGGTCGCCGCCGTGTCCGCGCCGCCGGACGACGTCGCCGCCTTCGAGGCCTACTCGGGGGCGCGCCTGGTCTTCGACCGCATTGCGTTGCCCCCCGGCGACTACTACGACCGCATGCCGCCGGTGCCCGTGGCGAAGCGGGCCCGCGTGGCGGCGATCGCGCTGCGCGAGGTGCGCAAGTACCCGCCGGGCTTCCTGGGGGCCATCGGCCTGAAGGTCGTCGGCGTGTTCGCGGCGTGCGTCGACGACGAGGGCGACGGCTTTCGGCCCTACGACCAAAAGCTGAAAGGTTATCGATACTTCGGACAGTGGAATGGGCGTGACGCGCTGGTCTCGGCCTTCTACAGCGGCGGCCAGCTGCCGCTGACCTTCCACCACGAGGTCTTCCACCATGTCGACGCGACGGTGGACGGCAAGGTGGAGCGATTTCCCAACTTCGCGGCCGACGACGATCGCTTCCGCGGGGCGATCGTGGGGGCGCCTGCCTACGCTGCGCCGGTGGTCTCGGCGGCGGATCACCTCGCGCTGAAGGCGCGGGCGGAGGGCTACCTGTTGGAGGGCGCGGTGGGCGCCTACGCCTCGAAGAGCGCCGGCGAGGATCAGGCCGAGACGGCCCGCTACCTCATGGACGCCCTGCCCGACGCGCTGCTGCAGGTGGTGGACCAGCCCTCCCTGCCGGGGAGCCAGCGCCTGCTGCACATCCTCGGGGCCTACGACCGGGCGCTGCCGGACGCGGACTTCAGGTGGTTCGTCGACGTGGCGCTCGACCGGGCGGACGCGCGGCGGGACCTGGGCGAGCTGCGGCGGCGCGCGCGGGCCACCGACGGCGACCGGCGCTTCGTGGTGTGGGGCGCCGAGGAGGCCGATGGGGCCAACCCGGTGCTGCGCGCGGATCTGGGGCGCGTGGAGGGCGCCGCGGCGTCGGCGCGCGACATCGCCGAACCCGTGGAGCGCACGCGGGCGGTGCTGGGGGCGCTGCGCCTGTTGGGTCGGTATCGGGCGTTCATCGCCGCCAGTTGGTCGGTGACCGACGGGACCGAGGCGGCCTTCCGCGGGGCCCGGGCAGCCTTGACGGACGCGCTGCCCAAGGGTCGACGCGCGCTCGCGACGGCGCTGCGGGTGGTGGCCTGGGACGACCTCACCGGCCTGCTCGACGGTGAGACGGTGCGCGACGCGCGCGTGACGGGGCGACTCGTGGCGCGCGGGGCGGCGGCCGGCTTGCCGCTCAACCCCTATCTGTTCAAGGTCGACGACGCCGTGACCGACGCGGTGGTGCGAGCGCGCATCCGGTCCTCGCAGCCGGCCACGGTGCGACTGGGCGGTGGCAGCGGCGTCAACGTGGCGCCCGAGGGGCGCATCCTCACCGCTGCGCACGTGGTCGATGGGCTGGGGCGTCGCATGACCGCGCGCTTCCCTGACGGCACGGCGGTCATGGCCGTGGTCACCCACCTCGACGCGAAGCTCGATCTGGCGCTCCTCGCCATCGAGGGCGACGCGGATCTGCCCTTCGTCGCGCTCGCCGCGCACGCGCCGGCGGTGGGCGATCCGGTCACGGTCATCGGCCAGCCCGGCTCCCGGACGCCCGACAACCAGCCCACCGGCTACGACGCGTTCACCGTGTCCACCGGCGCGGTGCGCGGGCTGCGCGGCGATCCCCTGGGATCCCAGCGGCTGGGCGCGCTGATGCACGACGCCTGGACCTATTGGGGTCACTCGGGCAGCCCCCTCTTCGACGCCGACGGCAACGTCGTGGGGCTGCACAACAGCTGGGACAGCCGGACGGCGATGCGGCACGCGGTGCCCTACCAGGCCCTCGCGCAGTTCCTCGGCGAGGCTGGCGTCGGCGCGGCGGCACGGTAGGGACCGGAGATCGTCCCCATCGGGTGGGCCGCGGCCGCGGCGGACCACCGCGCCGGTCGAGACATCACCGGACGCCGGGAGCGCCGGTCGCCCATGGACGCGTCGCCGCGCGCGCCGCCGCAGCGCACGGTGCGCACGGTGCGCACGGTCTGATAGCATGGCCCCTCGCGCGGCCCATCCGACCCGGTGGCCGCCCTCAGGGGGGACCCATGCGCTCGATGGCGACGCTGCTGCTCGTGACGGCCCTGTGCGCTCCGGCGCCGGCGGCCGCCTTCACCACTCCCTTCGGCGAGGCCGTCAACGCCGCCATCGACCGCGGGCTCGACTTCTTTCGCGCGCGGCAGGATGGCAACGGAGCCTTCGGACCCGACGCCGAAGCCACCGGCCTCGCGGTGCTGTGCTTCCTCGAGAAGCGCTCGGGCGCCGACTGGAACGCGCCCACCGTGGGCTACGCCGGCTCACCACCCGCCGATCAGGAGCGCATCCGCGCCGGGCTCCGCTTCCTGGCGCAGAACGAACCGGGCCTGCGCGGCGCGGTCGGCAACGCCTACCACACCGGCTCGGGTCTCATGGCCTTGTCCCTTTACCTGTCGACGGGTGGGCCCGACGACCTGGGGGCCGACATCGGCGCGGGGCAGGCGCTGGTCAACGGCGTCCAGGGGCTGCGCGCGCGGCAGGGCAGCCAGGGGGCCAACCAGGGGGGCTGGAATTACGAGCAGCCCGAGGACGACGGCGATCTCAGCACGACGCAGTTCGCGATGGCGGGCCTGTCGGCCGCGGAGCAGGTGGCGCCGGGGGCCTCGAACGTGCTGCCGAACGCCGTGCCCTTCATCGACAACACCCGCGCCGGCGACGGGGGGCACATCTACCGCGGCGGGCGCCAGGACGAGCTCGAGAGCTCCGGCTCGATGAGCGCGTCGGGCCTCTGGACCTACCGGCTGGCCGGCCTGGGGGTCGAGGCGCCGCGCGTGCAGCAGACGCTGGCCTGGCTGCGCGACCACTACCGCTACGACACGCACGTCAACCGCGACTTCCCGCAGAGCTACTTCTACTACCTGTGGGCGGCGGCCAAGGGCTTCGAGGTCTCGTCCATGGCGGCCCAAGGCATCGACAGCCGGCAGATCGGCGGGCAGCGCGATCCGGCGGGCGACGGCTACCCCGAGGAGCCGCGCGGCTGGTACTACGACTTCGCGTGGCAGTTGCTGCAGCTTCAGCAGGGAGACGGCGGCTGGAGCCGGCCCGAGCACTGGACCGATGGGTCGGCGACGGCCTTCGCCATCCTGGTGTTGCAGCGCAGCCTCGGCGGGGCCTGCGTCGATCTGGACGGCGACGGCGCGTGCGGCAACGACGACAACTGCCCCGACGTCGCCAACCCGGACCAGCGCGACGGGGACGGCGACGGCCCGGGCGACGCCTGCGACAACTGCCCCGACGTGCCCAACCCCGATCAGACCGACACCGACGGCGACGGGCGCGGCGATGTGTGCAACGAGCCCTGCGACGACACGGCGGACGGTGAGCCGATGGACCGTCGGGCCTGCGGGACCGCCCTCCCCGGCGCCTGCCGGCTGGGCCGCGAGGTGTGCCGCAACGGCTACTTCACCTGTGAGGGGGAGCGCGGCCCGACCGACGAGACCTGCAACACCGAGGACGACGACTGCGACGGGCGCGTCGACGAGGGCACGCTCAACGCGTGCGGCTTCTGCGAGGGCACGACGGTCGACGGGTGCAACGGCGGCGACGATGACTGCGATGGGCAGATCGACGAGGACGCCGACTGCCCCGGCGGGCGCTGCCTGGACGGACGGTGCGTGAGCGACTGCGAGAACAACGAGTGCCCCGACTCCGGCACCTTCTGCGATCCCGTGCTGCGCGCCTGCGTCGAGCCCTGCTTCGCGGTGGGCTGCCCAGGCTCGCAGGACTGCAACCCGGTGAGCGGGCAGTGCGAGGACCGGTGCGTGGGCGTCGAGTGCGCGGTGGGCGAGCTGTGCGTCAACGGGCGATGCCTGCTGGGCGACTGTGGGGCCCACGGCTGCGCGGGCGCGCTGATCTGCCAGGGCGGGGTGTGCGTGCCCGATCGCTGCGCGTCGGAGAATTGCCCGGTGGGGCAGTTCTGCCGCGGCAACGCGTGCGTGGCGGGCTGCGACGGGGTGAGCTGCCCGATCGGTGCGTCGTGCGTCGACGGGCGCTGCGTGGACGATCCCTGTGGGGGCTTCGCGTGTCCGGCGGGCCAGGCCTGTCGCGAGGGCGAGTGCGGGCTCGACGCCTGCGCCGGCGTGCGGTGCGGCGACGGTGAGCGCTGCGCCGAGGGCGTGTGCCTGGGTGATCCTTGCCGCGACGTGGCGTGCCCGGCGGGGCGGCGCTGCGAGGTGGTGCTGGAGAGCGCGCAGTGTGTCGCGGACTACGCCGAGGGGCCGGGCGATCCGGTGCTCACGCCCGGCGCGGGCGGCGGGGCCCGGAGCGACGGCGGCGTCGGAGGGCTCGTCGAGCGCGGCGACGCCGACAGCTCGGGCGGGTGCGACTGCGAGGCCAGCGACGCGGGGGGCGGCGCTGGGATGTGGGGACTGGTGTGGGTGCTGCTGGGGTGGCGGCGCCGCCGCTGAGGAGGGGTCATGGGACGGTTCGGCTGGTGGGGGCTCCTGCTCCTCGGGGTGTGGGCTTGCGACGACGGCGGCTCGGTCGCTTCGGGGGGCGGCGCGGACGCGACGGCCCTCGAGGGCGACGGCGCCGTCGAGGGTGATGGCGCGATCGGGCCGACCGACGCCACACCGGCGCCGCCCGTGGACGCGGCGATGCCGGCGGGCTGCGCCGAGGACGAGGTCGTCGCCGCCGACGGCAGCTGCCGACCGCGCTGTGAGCCGGGCACCTGCACCGACGGACACTGTGGCCCAAGCGACTACTGCGAGCCGGGGCCCTGCGCGGGCAACGCCGACTGCGCCGGTGATGGCTATTGCGACGAGGGTCGCTGCCAGATGCGCTGCGACGCGGACGCCGCGTGTGGGGCGGGCCGCCTGTGCCGCGACGGGCGCTGCACCAAGGATCCCGACTGCGACGAGGCCGAGACCTGCGGCAACGGGCGGGACGACGACTGCAACGGCGTCATCGACGACCCAGATTTCTGCCCCGACTGCGTGGCTGAGCTGCCCTGCGACACGGGCTTGAGCGGCGACTGCGTGGCCGGCCGCACCGTCTGCGAGGGCGGCGCGACCGTGTGCCGGACGCTGGCGCCCCAGGACGAGGAGCGGTGCAACGGCCTCGACGACGACTGTGATGGCAGCCTCGACGAGGGCTTCGAGATGCTGGGGCAGCCCTGCGATCTCGGCGTGCCGGGCTGCGCGGCGAGTGGGCGCTGGCGCTGCACCGCGGACGGCAGCCAGCTCGCGTGCGGTGGGAGCGACGATCTGGTCGCCGAGGTGTGCAACGGGCTGGACGACGACTGCGACGGCCACACCGACGAGGGCTTCGGGGACGTCGGGCAGGCCTGCGACGTGGGCGTGGGGCGGTGCGCGGCGCAGGGCGTGCTGCGGTGCTCCGAGGACGGCGCCGCCGCCGGCTGCGACGCGGTGGAGGGCCAGCCTCGGGATGAGATCTGTAACGGCCTCGACGACGACTGCGACGCGCAGACCGACGAGCTGTGGCCCGACCGCGGGCGGCCGTGCGCGGAGGGCGAGGGTGCGTGCCGGGCCGAGGGGGTGATCGCGTGCGCCGACGAGGGGGACGCGACCTTCTGCCGAGCGGCCGCTGGCGTGCCCGACGTCGAGATCTGCAACGGCCTCGACGATGACTGCGACGGCAGCGTCGACGAGGGCCCCGAGGGTGGGAGCCTGGCGCGCGCCTGCTATGGCGGCACCGACGCGACGCGGGGCCGGGGCGAGTGCCGCGACGGTGAGCAGACTTGCGTCGACGGCCGCTTCGGCGCCTGCGACGGCGCGGTGCTGCCCGAGGGCGAGAGCTGCAACGGGCTGGACGACGACTGCAACGGCGAGACGGACGACGATGGACGCGGCGGCCCGCTGCGGGCGGCCTGCTACACGGGCGATCCCGCCGCCCTCGGCCTGGGCGACTGCGTGCCCGGCTTCGCGCGCTGCGCGGTGGGCGAGTTCGGGGCCTGTGAGGGCGAGGTCGTGCCGCGGGCCGAGACCTGCGACCAGACCGACGAGGACTGCGACGGCGCCGTCGACGAGGACGCCGGCGGCTGCCAGTGCGCGCCCGGCGAGACCCGCCCGTGCTACGGCGGGGCCGACGGCACCCGCGACGTGGGGCCCTGCGTCGGCGGCGAGCAGGCCTGCGACAACCAAGGTCTTTGGGGGCGCTGCGCGGGCGCAGTGCTGCCGGCGGCCGAGACCTGCGACGGCGTGGATCAGGACTGCGACGGGCGCGTCGACGAGGCCCTGGTGGGCGATCAGGTCGCGTGCGAGGCGGGCCAGGGCGCGTGCCGGGCGGCGGGCGTGCGCGTCTGTGATCCAGCGCAGGGCGCCATCGGGTGCGACGCGCCGGTGGGCCAGCCGGCCGCCGAGCGGTGCGACGCGCTGGACAACGACTGTGACGGCGCCGCCGACGAGGACTTCCCGGTGGGCGACCCCTGCACCGGCGGCGTCGGCGCGTGCCGGGCCGCGGGGGCGCTGGGCTGCGACGCGGAGGGGCAGGTGGTGTGCCTGTTCGTGCCCGGACCGGCGCGCGACGAGCTGTGCAATGGCGCGGACGACGACTGCGATGGGCGCGTGGACGAGGCCTTCGACGTGGGTGAGGCCTGCACCGTGGGCGACGGTCTGTGCGCCTCGGGGGGCGTCAAGGTGTGCGCGGGCGTTCGCCGCACGGTGTGCGACGCCGAGGCGGGGCAGGCGGGGATCGAGCGCTGCAACGGCGGCGACGACGACTGCGACGGGTTCGTGGACGAGGGGCTGCTCATCGGGACGCCCTGCCGCGTGGGCGTGGGGACCTGCGAGACGCTCGGTGAGCGGGTCTGCAGTGTCGAGGGCGGCACCACCTGCGACGCGCGCCCACCGGCGCCCGGGCCCGAGGTGTGCGACGGCGAGGATGACGACTGCGACGGGCACACCGACGAGGGCCTGGCCGATCTGGGCCCCTGCGCCACCGGTCAGCCCGGCGTCTGCGCGGTCGGCCGGCGCACCTGCCAGGCCGCGGTCGCGGTGTGCGTCCAGAGCCAGCAAGGCATCCCCGAGTCCTGCGACGGCGCCGACAACGACTGCGACGGCAACGTGGACGAGGGGCGCGGCCAGCAGGCCTGCGGCCAGGGCGTGTGCGCCCGCATCCTGCCGCGCTGCCTGGCCGGCGAGGTGGTGACCTGCGACCCCCTGCAAGGCGCGCTCGAGGGTGAGCTGTGCAACCTGCTCGACGACGACTGCGACGGGCGGACGGATGAGAGCACGGCCATCGACAGCCAGACCTGCGGGGCCGGCGTGGGCGCCTGCTCGCGCTCGGGCCAGGCCCGCTGCGTCAACGGCGCGCGGGTGTGCGACGCCGCGCCGGGTCAGCCGGTGGGCGAGTCCTGCGACGGTGAGGACGACGACTGCGACGGCACGATCGACGAGGACAGCATTGGCGCCCAGGAGCGCTGCGCGGCGGGCGTCGGGGCGTGCCGCGTCAGCGTCCAGCCGGTCTGCGTCGATGGCGCGCGGCAGTGCCCCGCGGTGCCCGGCGCGCCCGGGGCGGAGGTGTGCAACGGGCTCGATGACGACTGCGACGGCAACCTGGACGAAGGCTTCCAGAGCGTGGTGTGTGGCCTCGGGATCTGCCGCCACGCGGTGCCCGCCTGCGACGGCGGCGAGCCGGAGCCCTGCGATCCGCTGCAGGGGGCGGGGGTCGAGGCCTGCAACGGTGAGGACGATGACTGCGACGGGCGCGTGGACGAGCAGGCCCCGGGCGCCGGCGCCGCCTGCTCGGTCGGGCGCGGGCCCTGCCGCCGCGACGGCCTGACGGCGTGCACCGACGGGCGGATCGCGTGCGGCGCGGTGGCGGGCGAGCCGGCCGACGAGCGCTGCAACGGGCTCGACGACGACTGTGACGGCACCACCGACGAGGGCACCGTCGACACCGGCGCGGCCTGCGGCGCGGGCATCGGCGGGTGCCGCGGCGAGGGCCAGATTCGGTGCGTCGATGGCGCGCCCGCGTGCAGCGCGGTCGCCTTCACGCCGCGCGACGAGATCTGCAACGGGCGCGACGACGACTGCGACGGCGTCTCGGACGAGGCGCTCGGCTTCTTCACCTGCGGCCGCGGCGCGTGCCGGCGCCAAGTGCCCGAGTGCACCGACGGTGGCCCCACGGTGTGCGAGCCGGCGGTCGGGGCGGTGCCGGAGGCCTGCAACGGCGCCGACGACGACTGCGACGGGCGGGTCGACGAGCAGGCCGCGGGCGATCTCGTGGCGTGCTCGGTGGGCACGGGGGCCTGTCGTCGTGACGGGGCGCAGCGCTGCCTCGGTGGCGCGCTGCAGTGCGACGTTCAGCCCGGTGCCCCCCGCGGCGAGGTGTGCAACGGCCTGGACGACGACTGCGATGGCAACGCCGACGAGGGCTTCGACCGCGGCGGGGCGTGCGCCGTGGGCGTGGGGGCGTGCCGCGCGGACGGCGTGAGGTTGTGCGCGGCCGACGGGACGGGCACCTGCAGCGCGGTGGCTGGCGCGCCGGGCGCCGAGATCTGCGACGGCCAGGACGACGACTGCGACGGCCGCACCGACGAGACCGCCGGGGGGCCCGATCCCTGCGGCACGGGGGCGTCGGGCGTGTGCGCCGCGGGTCACCCGGTGTGTCAGGGCGGCGTGACGGTCTGCGTGGCCGCGGCGGTGTCTGCGCCCGAGCTGTGCGACGGCCTCGACGACGACTGCGACGGCGCGACGGACGAGGATCTGGGGACCGTCGCCTGCGGCCGGGGCACCTGCGCCCACGAGGAGCCCGCCTGCACCGCCGGCGCGCCCACCGCCTGCGATCCGCGCCTCGGTGCGGTGGCCCAGGAGCGCTGCGACGGCCTCGACGACGACTGTGACGGCTTCGTGGACGAGCAGACCGCGGACGTCGATCAGCCCTGCGTCAGCGGCGAGGGCATCTGCGCGCGCGCGGGCCTGTTGCGCTGCGCCAACGGCGGGCCGCGCTGCAACGTGGCGGCGGGCAACGGCCTGCCGGAGCGCTGCAACGGGCTCGATGACGACTGCGATGGCACCACCGACGAGGACTCTCTGGACGCCGGCGGCGCTTGCGCGCTGGGCGTGGGCGCCTGCCGCGCGGTCGGCGCGGTGGACTGCCTGGACGGCGCGCTGGCCTGCTCGGCCGTGGCCGGCGGAGGGAGCGACGAGATCTGCAACGGGCTGGACGACGACTGCGACGGCACCAGCGACGAGGGCTTCGCGGGCGGCATCGACTGCGGCCAGGGGGCCTGCTTCCGCGTGATCCCCACCTGCGACGGGCAGGCGCCGGGCCAGTGCGACCCCCTCGCGGGCGCGTCCCCCGAGGTGTGCAACGGCGTCGACGACGACTGCGACGGCGCCACCGACGAGGACGTGAGCGATGTGCTCGGCGAGGCCTGCTTCGGGGGTCGCGGCGCTTGCGCGGCCGCCGGCCTGACGGTGTGCCGCGACGGCGCGGTGACCTGCGACGCTGCGCTCGGCGGCCCGGTGCCCGAGACCTGTGACGGTATCGATCAGGACTGCGACGGCCGGACCGATGAGCAGGCGGGCGACGTGGGCGGCGACTGCACCAACGGCGTCGGCGCCTGCGGACGCCCCGGCACGCTGGCCTGCCTGGGTGGCCGGCCGACCTGCGACAGCCAGCCGGGCCCCGCGGCGGGCGAGGTGTGCAACGGCGCGGACGACGACTGCGACGGCGCCACCGACGAGGCCCTGGGCAGCGTCATCTGCGGCCGCGGCTTGTGCCGCCGCACGGTGCCCACGTGCACGGCCGGCCAGCCCACCGGCTGCGATCCCTTCGCGGGCGCGCTCGAGGAGCGGTGCAACGGCGCGGACGATGACTGCGACGGCATCACCGACGAGGATCTGGGCGCGCAGCCCTGCGGCGAGGGTGCCTGCGCCCGCGACGTGCCGCGCTGCCGCGCTGGTCAGGTCGTCGTGTGCGAGCCCTTCGTCGGCGCGCGGCCGGAGCTGTGCAACGGCCTGGACGACGACTGCGACGGCCCGGTCGACGAGCAGGCGCCGGGCGTCGGCGGATCGTGCTTCGACGGCGTGGGCGAGTGCCTCGACACCGGCCTGGTGAGCTGCGCGGGCGGCGGCTTCGTCTGCGACGCGCACGCGGGGCCGCCCGGCATCGAGACCTGCAACGCGCTCGACGACGACTGCGACGGCGCGGTCGACGAGGATCCCGCCGACACCGGAAACATCTGTCGCAGCGGTGGCTTGGGTGAGTGCAGCGGGGCCGCGATCACCTTCTGCCGCGCGGGGATCGTGATCTGCCCCGCCCAGGACGTGGCCCCCGGCGTCGAGGTCTGCGACGGCCTCGACAACGACTGCGACGGCCTGCGCGACCAGGCGCTGCCGGCCGGCCCGGACTGCAACGACAACCAGCGCGACGACGCCTGCGAGGTCAGCCTCGGCGACGCGGCGGACTGCGACGGCAACGGCACGCCCGACACGTGCGACATCGCCGCCGGCCGCGCCGAGGACTGCAACGCCAACGGCATCCCCGACAGCTGCAACGGGGACGGCGAGGGGTGCCTGGATCCGGTGCCGCCCACCATCACCGTGACGCTCAACCCGCCTTCGGGGCCGCCGGGGACGGTGTTCCAGGTGGTGGTCATCGGCCAGGACGATCGCGGCGTGGTGCGCGTCGAGGCGACCGTCGACGGGGTGCCGCTGCCCCTCGACGCCAACGGCCTTGGGCGGGTGCGGCGGGACACGCCGGGGATCTTCGTGGTCTTCGGGCGGGTCACCGACTTCGGCGGCAACGTGGCCGACGATGAGGTGGAGGGGCTCGTCACGGCGCCCGGCGACGTCGACTCCCCGCTGGTCATCGTCACGACCCCTGCGGCCGGCGCCGCGCTCACCGAGGTGGCGCCGGTCCGTGGCACGGTGACCGACGCTCACCTGCGCCGCTGGACGCTGAGCATCGGGCCCGCCGCCAACCCGGCCCAGCGCGTGCTGGCCACCGGCACGACGCCGGTGTTCGACGATCTGCTGGGCTACGTCGACGTGGGCGTCGTCGGGGTGGGCGACTTCGTGCTGCGCCTCGAGGCGGCCGACATCAATGGCCGGCTCGGCCGCGTCGACCGCCCCCTGCGCGTGGTGTCGTGCACGGCGGCCGCCGAGATCTGCGACGGCTTCGACAACGACTGCGACGGGACCGCCGATGAGCCCGGGGCCGGCGGCGACGACTGCGACGCGGACGGCGTGGACGACGCCTGCCAGGCCCTCACCGACGAGGACTGCGATCACGACGGCGTGCCGGACGTGTGCGCCTTCGACGACGGCGCCACCGACTGCAACCACAACGGCGTGCCCGACGACTGCGACGTCGGCGGCGGGCTCAGCGAGGACTGCAACGGGAATGGCATCCCCGACGAGTGCCTGGGCGACGGCTTGTCCTGCCTGCCGGATGAGACACCGCCGACCATCAACCTGGTGATCAACCCGCGCGACGCCAACCAGGGCCAGGTGGTCACGCTGCGCGTCGACGCCACCGATGACGTCGCGGTGGTGGAGCGGACGCTCTCCGTGGACGGCCGGGCGCAGCCCCTCGACGCGTCGTTCAGTGCGCTCTTCGTGCCGCCCGGCCCGGGCAGCTACCCGGTCGTCGCGACGGCGCGGGACGCCGCGGGCAACGAGTCGCGGGCGCTGAGCTCGATCCGCGTGGAGGACCAAGCTGACAACCAGCGCCCGCAGGTGCTCATCACCGCGCCGGTCGACACGAGCCGGCTGGGCCTCGACGCGGTCACGGTGCGCGGCAACATCCAGGACCTGAACGCAGACCGCTTCGTCCTGGAGTGGAGCGTCGATCAGCGCACCTGGACGCTCTTCGCCGAGGGCTATGGCGAGCGCATGGACGCGCCGCTCGGCGTCCTCGATCCCACCGTGTTGCCGCCGGGCTTGGTCTTCGTGCGGTTGACCGCCGAGGACGTCAACGGGGCGTCGAGCTTCCACCTGATCGCCTACCAGGTGCCCGACGGCCTGTCGGTGGGCGAGTACCGCATCACGATCCGCGACCTGGACATCCCGCTGCGCGGCATCCCGCTGACCATCGACCGCGCCTACGACAGCCGCGATCGGGCGACGTCGGGCGACTTCGGCCATGGCTGGACCCTCGAGGCCCAGGCCGTGTCCGTTCGAGAGGACCTCCAGAGCAACGTGATGATCCGGCTCCCGAACGGACGGCGCGAGGTGTTCGCGCCGTCCTACGCCTTCAACCCGATCTTCCCCTTCGGCGTGCTCTCGTATGTGGCGCCGGCGGGCGTCCCGTCGACGCTGCTCAACGTCGACGACTGTCTGCCGGTCAACACCGCGAACGGCGTGCTGTGCTTCTTCAGCGGCAAGACGCCGGCGCAGACCATCTCGAACTATCGCCTGACGGGTCGCGACGGCACGGTGTACGTCGTCAACGACCAGGCGGGGCTGCAGACGGTCACCAGCCCCAACGGCGACGTCGTGACCTTCGAGCGCGACCGGATCCACAGCACCACGGGGGTCGAGCTGCGGCTGACGCGCGATCTGCTCGACCGGGTGACGGAGGTGCTCGATCCCTTGGGCGGGACGGTGAGCTACGCCTACGACGCGCGCGGCGATCTGGTGCAGGTGACCGATCAGGTGGGCGGCGTGCAGACCTATGCCTACGACGCCGGCCACTTCCTGAAGGACGTGCGCGGGGCCGACGGCAACCGGATGCGGCGGACCGAGTACGCCGACGGCCGCAAGATCCGCGACATCGACGCGCTGGGCAACGCCATCACCTATGACCACGACGTGGATGGCCGCACCGAGGTCGTCACCGACCGCCGTGGCAACGCGACGAGCTACGTCTATGACGAGGCCGGGCGGGTCGTGTCGCGGGTGGACGCCCAGGGCAACGCGGGCGGCATGTCCTACGACGCCACCGGCAACCTGACCGAGGAGCGACTGTCGGACGGGCGCGTGTACCAGTACCGCTACGACGCGCGGAACCTGCCCACCGAGCAGATCGACGCCGATGGATCGCGGTGGCAGGTGGCGCACGATGACTTCGGGCAGGTGACCGAGATGGTCGACCCGGCCGGCAACCACGTCGTCTTCACCTACGACGGGCCGGGGCGGCCGGTGACGATCGAGAACTCGGCCGGGGAGCGCTTCACCTACACCTACGACGCGGCCGGCAACCGCGCGAGCCAGCGCGACGCCTCGGGGGCAGGCTACGCCTTCACCTATGACGGCGCGGGCAACGTGACGCGCGTGGAGGGGCCCGAGGGCTACCAGCGCACCTACGAGGTCGACGAGGCGAGCCGCATCACGCGCACCGTGGGGCCGCGTGGCGGCGCGGTGAGCTATCGCTACGATGCGGTGGGCCGGCTGGCGGCGCTGACGCTGCCCAGCGGCGCGACGCTCGGCTTCGAGCGCGACGGGCTGGGTCGGCTGGCGGCGCTGATCGACGCGGTCGGCGCGCGCACCGCGTTCACCTACGAGGCGCGCGGACAGCTGGCGAGCGTGACCCAGGACGGCGCGCTGACCCGCTACACCTACGATCCCTCGGGCAACCTCGAGTCGATGACCGACGGGCGCGGGCGAACCACGACCTATGGCTACGACGCGCTCGATCATCTGGTCGAGCGGATCGACGCCGTCGGCCAGCGCGCGACCTTCACCTTCGGTCCGCTGGGGCTGCCGCTGACGCAGACCGACGAGGATGGGATCGTGCGGGCCTACGCCTACGACGCGGTCGGTCGCCTGGTCGGGGCCGAGACGAACACGGGTGAGACGCAGACGATCGGGTATGACACCGCAGGCAGCTTGGCGACGCTCGAGGATGATGACAGCAGCCTGACCTTCGCGCGCGACGGGGACGGGCGCATCACCGAGGTCGACGCCGACGGGGTGTCGATCGCCTACACACACGCCGCGCGCGGGCGCCGGGCCACGCGCACCGATCCCACGGGGCAGACGCTGTACGCCTACGACGACCTGGGCTTGCTGGCCGAGGTGACCGATCCCGAGGGGCGCGCGACCTCGATCGACCGCGACCTCGCGGGCAACGTGACGGGCGTGGTGCTGCCCGGCGGCACGGCGGTGACCTACACCTACGACCTGGACGGGCGCGCCCTCGGCTTCTCGGCGCGCGACCCCCAGGGCGCCGAGATCGCGGGCGAGGTCCTGACGCTGGACGCCGAGGGGCGGCCCACCCGGGTCGAGCGCCAGGACGGCACGGTGACGACGCTGACCTACGATCCGCGCGGCCAGCTCGCCCAGAGCGTCACCGTGGACGGCGGGGGCAACCTGGTGCGGTCGCGCCGGTCCACCTACGACGCGGTCGGCAACCGCATCCGGCTCGAGACGGACGATCCCGACGCGGGCCCGCAGGTGTTCGACTTCGGCTACGACGCGCTCGACCGGCTGACCGACGACGGCCGCTACGCCTACGCCTGGGATGGGCGCGGCGACATGGTGCGGCGCACCGATCACGGCAGCGGCGACGTCGAGGCCTTCGCCTACGACGCGAGCGGCCACCTCGTGGAGTGGACGCGCACGCCCGCGGGCGCCGGCGCGCCTGACCGCGTGGTGACCTGGCGGCACGACGTGCAGGGGCAGCGCATCGAGAAGGCGGTCGACGGGGTGGTGGTCGAGCGGTCGGTGTACGACGCCGATCACCGGGCGCTGGACCTCGACGCCGCGGGGAACGTGGTCGCCCGCTACCTGCACGGCGGCGGCGTCGATCACGTGCTCACGGTGCGGCGGGGCGGCGCGATCTTCGGCTACGTCCTCGACACGCGCGGCTCGGTCGTCGCCCTGGTGGCCGAGGACGGCACGGTGGTCACGCGCTACGCGTACGACGACTTCGGTGAGGTGCTCGAGGTCGAGGGCGCCGACGTCGATCCGCTGCGCTTCGCCGCGCGCCCGCTGGAGAGGGAGACGGGCCTCTACGACCTGCGCGCCCGCGACTATGATCCCACCACCGGCCGCTTCGTGCAGCGCGACCCCGAGAAGGGCACGCGCATGGCGCCGCTGACGCTCAACCCCTACATCTACGCGCGCAACGCGCCCTATCACCTGAGCGATCCGAGCGGCCGCGCGACGCTCATCAAGTATGGCTGGAAGCTCGGCGAGATCTTCGGCGCCAAGGCCTCGGCGGGCTCGCCCAACTACTACGAGTTGATGGGGTCCTTCATCGGCTTCATGCACGGCTTCGCGAGCACGGGGCTGGTCTTTTTGGCCAACGTGCTGGACCTGTCGGGGTCGGACCTGTCCCCGGGGGCGCTGTGGGGCGAGGCGATCAGCCGGACCGAGGCGAAGATGGGCGAGATCAAGCAGGCGCTCGGCTTCGTCTCGAAGAACGACTACATGGGCTTCGCGGGCGCCTTCGTGAACGGGGCCCAGTTCAAGGTGGGGATCAAGATCACCCTGAAGTCGCCGGTGGATCTGCCGGAGGGCTTCTGCACGCCGGCGACGCCGGGCGACAAACGGCAGTGCAAGGAGGAGTGGAAGATCGAGAAGTCGGCCGGTGGGTTCGGGAGCGGGGTGATGAACTACATCGACTATCTGAGGCAGCTGGCGCCGGGGTGAGGGGCGGCGGGGGCAGGGGGCGAATTCTCGGTGGCGGCCGGGGCGACGCCTGCTCGCTCAGGCCTCGGCCCGACGCCGCCGGAACCACGTGTCCGCGACGTTCAGCCCGGTCACCACCGCCGCCCCGAGCACCGCGATCCCGACCACGACGCCCCACGAGGTCCCGCCGTCGCCGGTGGCGCCGAGCACCACCTGAGCCGGCTGTCGCAAGGCGCCGACCATGATCCCCGTGAGCGCGCCCATCGTCAGGTCGTGTGCGTGCGCGAACAGCCAGCTCACCACGCGGCTGAAGATCACCAGCCCCGCCAGGACGCCCAGCCCGAAGACGCCCACGAAGGCCACGTCCTGGAGCCAGGCGTGCGCCGTCAGGGCCGACACCGGATCGGGTGCTCGGCCCAGCAGCCCCAGCACGTGCCCGATGGTCTGGTGAATCGCGCTGAACACGGCGTGGTACTGCCCCAGGAACAGCAGCAGGAAGGAGCCGCTCAGCCCCGGCAGCACCATCGCCGAGATGGCCAACAGCCCGCAGCAGAACAGCCACCACAGCGGCGCGCGCTGCTCCTCGAGCACGACGAGCGCCGGCTCCTCGCCCAGCCAGTCGTAGAGCGCCTGCTTCTCGTGGAAGACCGTCACCCCGATCTGCGCCGTCACGCCGCCCTTCCGGAGCACGTCCTTCTCGTCGAAGACCGCGACGCCCTGCCCGCCGCCCGCGAAGGCCTGCACCTTCGCCAAGTCGCCGGGATCACGCAGCTTTCCGCCGTAGAACACCGTCCGCGCGCCCGCCTCCTCGCTGGCCACGCGGAACTCGATGCCGCCCCCCTGCAAGCCCACGAACGCGTAGGCTCCGACGGCCGCCAGCAGCCCGATGGCCAGGTGCTGAAGCCTCTTCTGTCGCATGTGGCCGATGGGCACCCAGGCCGACGCGAGGATCAGCCCGAAGAAGAACGCGTAGGTCGGTCCGGGGCGGTCGACCATCAGGCTCGTGATGACCTTGCTCATGGTCACCACCGCCAGCCCGACGCCCAGGCCCACGGGCAGCAGCACCGCCCAGTGGATGCGCATCAGCCGCGCCCACGCGCCCCTCACGTCGCCCTTCACCAGCGGCGCGAGGAAGCCCAGCGAGAGCGACCGCAGCGCCTCGATGAAGCGCTCGTAGATGCCGCTGATGAAGGCGATCGTCCCGCCGCTGACGCCGGGCACCACGTCGGCCATGCCCATGGTCACGCCCCGCACGAACAGGCCGGCCTGGTCCGCCAGGTTGAAGGCAGGCGTAGGCACCTCGATCCGCTCACGGTTGCTCACCGGCGACTCCCGACGGGGGTGAAAAATCGGCGCAGGATAGCGCGCCGGGCCGGCAGGTCAAAGGCAGCGTCCGTCGATCTCGGCGGTTCGCTCGCGAGGGGGTTGGAGAGTCCCGCGCCCCTTGCCTATGTTGTCGCCCCGAGGGGGAGCCCGATGAACCGACGCCCGACCAGTCTCTTCGCATTGCTGTCTCTGTTCGCAGTGCCGTCTCTGACGCTCTTGGCGCTCGCCGCCTGTCAACCGGAAGGTGGTGGTGGTGGCACGGCGCCGGGCGACGCCGGCCGGCCCGGCGCTCGGGTCGACGGTGAGGCGCCCGGTCGCGGGG
>CALBMW010000510.1 GCA_937896275.1 uncultured Myxococcales bacterium | reverse complement strand
GTCGGCGTCATAACGCAAAGCGCCGCGCCGAACCAAGCCGACGAGCACCGACGCTGGTCAGCGAGGGCCGATCGGGAGGGTCAATCGGAAGTCGGCGCCGCCGGCCGGCGGGCAGTGAAGGCTGGCGCGCCCCCCGTGTGCCTCGGCCACCAGACGGCAGAAGGCCAGGCCCAGGCCGGCCACGCCCCGCACCCGGCTGTCGTCGCCCTGGTTGAAGGGCTCGAACAGTCGGTCGCGCAGTTCGGGGGGCACCCCGGGGCCCTCGTCGCGGACCCCCAACTCGATCGCGCCGGCCCGATCACGGGCATAGAGGCGCACGACGCTCCCGCGGGGGGCGTGGCGCACGGCGTTCTCGGCAAGGTTGACGAGCGCACGCTCGAGCATGTCCACGTCCGCGACGAGCGACGCCGACGCCTCGCTCGACTGCTCCACGCGCACCCCCTTGAGCCCCGCGGTCGTCGCGACCAGGGCGGCGCATCGCTCGAGCAACCCCGCCGGCGCCACGGGGCCGAGCTCGGGTCGCAGGCCGCCGCCCTCCTGCGCGCGCCCCAGGTCGAGCATCGCGCGAACCAGCCGCGTGAGCCGCGCCGTGGCCATGCTGGCGTGCTGCACGGCGTCGGCCTGACGCTCGGTCAACGGCTCGCCCGCGACGAGCCTCAGCCCGCCCGCGATCACGGTGAGTGGGTTGTTCAGGTCATGCACCAGGTAGCGCAGCCAGTCGCGCTCGGCCTCTGCCCGACTCAGCGCGAGGGCCGCCGCCTGGCGCTCCGCCTCGCGCCGCCCGAGGGCCGCGGCCAACGCCCGCTCGACGGCTCCCACGATCGATCGCGCCCGCAGCGGTCGCCCCACGCAGGCGTCGGCGCCGGCCTCGACGAGCCGCCCATCGACCCCCTCACTGACCACCACGAGGCCTCGCTCGCCCACCGCGCGGCGCAGCTCACGGCAGCGCGCCGCCCCGTCGTCGCGCGCAGATCCGGCGTCCACCAAGACCACGTCCACGGTCGGCAGGTTGCCCGTCACCAGGCCCTCGGTGACGCGATGGCCAGCGCGCTCGAGCAACACCCGAAGCAGCATGCCGTCGTCGGGCTCGCTCTCGACCAGGAGGACGTGGGTTCTCATGCACGAAAGGGTCGGACGCGGGCGCTGCACGGTTGAAGGGTGAGTTGCGAGGGACTACAAACGCACGATGCTGCTCAGCTTCCAGGGCGTCCGAAAGCAATTCGGAACCACCATGGCCCTCGCGGGCGTCACGGGCGCGGTCGACGGCCGCGCGGTGGGGTTGCTGGGCCCCAACGGGGCGGGCAAGACCACGCTCATGAAGGTCTGCCTCGGGCTCATCCGGCCCGACGCGGGCAGCGTCTCGGTGATGGGCATGGACGCCGTGCGCGACCCCAACGCCGTCCGCCACCGGCTGGGCTACTCGGCCGAGGGGCCGGGGCGCATGCCCGGGCTCAGCGGCCTGGAGTCGGTGGCCTTCGCCGCCGAGCTGTGCGGCCTCCGCTATCGCGAGGCTCTCCTGCGCGCGCACGACATGCTCGATCTGGTAGGCCTCGACGAGTCGCGCTACCGCCCGGTCGAGACCTACAGCACCGGCATGCACCAGCGGGTCAAGGTGGCCATGGCCCTGGTGCACGACCCGGATCTGGTGCTCCTCGACGAGCCGACGAGCGGCCTCGATCCCGAGAGCCGCGACGAGCTGCTCGATCTGGTCGTGCACCTGCGTGACAGCGATGGGCCCGCGGTCGTGCTGTCGACGCACCTGCTGCACGACGTCGAGCGCACCTGTGACGCCGTGATGATCATGCAGAACGGCGAGGTGCGCTTCGCAGGCCCCCTGCGCGACCTTCAGGTCGGCCGCGCCTCGGAGTATGAAGTGCGCACCGCGCTGCCGACGCCGGCGCTGGCCGAGCACCTCGCCGCCCGTGGCGTGCGCGTGACGCTGGGCGGTCGCGCCGACGTGCTGATGGTGGGCCTGCCCGACGGCGACGGGCCCGAGGCCATCTGGGCCGCCGCGTCGGCCTGCGGCGCGTCGGTGGTGCACCTCAAGGCGCGCGCGGCCAGCCTCGAAGATGCCTTCCTCGAGGCGGTGGGCATGCGCCCGGCCGTCCCGGTCAGCTGGCCGCGCCCGGCGGTGGTCCCCCGTGGCTGACGGCCGGTTGCCCGATCAGATCCACGCGGTCGGCTACCGGCGGCACGTCCGAAAGCGGCGCCCTCAGCGCGCCCCGTGGCCCATCGCGCGCACCCTCCTGGTACTGGCCTGGCGTCGCCGCGCCACCAAGTTCGCCCTCCTCGCCTGCGGCGGCGCGGTGCTCATCGCCGGCGCCGCGCTGGTGGCTCAGCTGCTGTTCCGTCGCCTTCTCGGCGCCTCGCCGATCGCCCCGACTCACGTGGTGGGCAGCGCGCAGGAGGTCTTCGCGGGCTTCCTGCGCGGGCAGTTCTACCTGACCGCCATCGCGATCGCGGTGATCGCCGGCGGCTGCGTGGCCGAGGATCGCGCCGCGGGCGCCCTCGAGCTGTACTTCTCTCGCCCCCTGAGCCGCCTCGACTACGCGCTCGGCAAGCTGCTGGGCGCCGGTCTGGTGCCGCTCTCGACACTCGTCGTGCCGACGCTGCTGCTGTGGCTCGTGGCGGTGGGCGTGTCACCGCCCGATCTGGGGGCCGAGCTGCTCTGGCTGGCGGTGCCGGCGTTGTCCGCCGCGACCCTGGGCACCGTCTTCCTCACCGCCACGCTGGTGGGCGTCAGCGCGGTCGGTCAGAAGGCGCGCACCGTGAGCGTGGCCTACGTGACCGGGATGATCCTCCTGAGCGCGGTCGGCGAGGGCCTGTGCGAGGCCGGGCAGCGTTGGGCGGGCTACCTCGTGCCCGAGCGCGACCTGCGGACCGTGGTGGACGCCCTGCTGCACTCCGGCATGCCGAGCCTCGCCGCCCAGCTCGTGCCCAATCGCGCCGCCCTGCCCAACGCGGACGTGGCCCTGTCATTGGTCGCCCTGCTGGTCTTCTCGGCCGGGGGCCTGGCGCTGCTGGCAATGCGCCTGCGCCGCGAGGTGACGGGCTGATGGAGCCGATGCTCGTCGCGCGGGGGGTCAGCAAGCTCTTCGGTCAGGTGCGCGCGCTCAACGACGTCGATCTGACGGTGGGGCCGGGCGTGACCGGCCTGCTCGGACCGAACGGATCAGGCAAGTCGACGTTGATGAAGCTCTTCGCCGGGCAGCTGCTGCCCGACGAGGGCGAGGTTCGGCTCCTGGGCGGCGACCCCTTTCGCGAGCCGCGCTACCTGCGCGCGCTGGGCCTGTGCCCCGAGCAGGACAAGTTCTACGAGGAGCTCACCGGTCACGCCTTCGTCTTTGCCCTCACGCGCCTGCATGGCTTCGGCGCGGCCGACGCCCGCAAGCGCACGACGAGCGCCCTCGATCGGGTGGGTATGGGCGAATATGGCCACAAGCGCATCGGCGAGATGAGCCGCGGCATGCGCCAACGGACGAAGATCGCGCAGGCGATCGCCCACGATCCGCCGGTGGTGCTGCTCGACGAGCCCCTCACCGGCGCCGATCCGGTGGCCCGCGCCGATCTCATCGACCTGGTGCGCGGCCTCGGCGCCGAGGGTCGTTGCGTCCTCGTGTCGAGCCACGTGCTGCACGAGGTCGAGGCCATGACTCACCAGGTCGTGTTCATCCGCTTCGGCCGCCTGCGCGCCCACGGCGACATCCTGCGCTTGCGCGCGCTGCTCACCGACCGCCCCTATCGCATCCACGTCGAGGTGGACGATCCGCGCGCCCTGGCGGCGCGGATGATCGCCCTCCCGCACGTGCAGGCGACCAGCGTCGTCGACGCCGGGACGCTCGAAGTCACGACCACCGATCTCGACGCGGCCGCGCGCGAGCTGCCGGACCACGCCGCCGCGCTGGGGCAGGTGGTGCGGCGCTTCACCTCGCCGGACGCCGATCTCGAGAGCCTCTACCGGTACTTGATCAGCCGTGTCTGACCCACGCCTCCCCCCGCTGCCCGCCGGGCACGACCTGAGCGCCGCCGCCTTCTGGTGGAGCTTCAACCTGCGCCGCAACCTGCGGAAGCGCAGCCTGAAGCTGTGGGCCCTCGGCGCGATCGGCATCTACGTGCTGCAGGTGGTGGCCGGGCGCGCCCGCCCCGCCGAGCTGGGCAGCTTCTACGTGTTGATCCTGCCGCCGCTGATGGGCCTGTTCTTCGGCAGCGGCGTCGTGCGCGAGGAGATCGAGGACCAGACCTTGACCTACCCCTTCGCGCGCCCGGTGGGCCGCCACTGGTTGTACGGCGCCCGTGTGCTCGCCAGCGCCGCCCCCGTTGTCGCCCTCACCCTGCCCTTCGCCTGCCTCGCCGGCCTCGGCATCGGGCCCCAGACGGCCACCGGCTACACGCTGGCGGCGCTGCTCTCGGGCACCGCCTACACCTGCCTCTTCGCGCTGAGCGGGCAGCTCATCAAGTGGCCGGCCTGGTTCGGGCTGGCCTATCTGCTGTTCTGGGAGGGCGTCGTGGGGCGGGTGCCCGGCTTCCTGGGCCGCCTCACTCTCTCGACCCATCTGCGCGGAATCTCGGGGCTTCCCCCGCCCGAGGGCGATCTGTCGGTGGCCTGGGTGGCGCCGGCGTGGCCCACGTCGCTGGCCGTGCTGCTGGGCGTGACCCTGGTGACGCTGTGGTTGGCCGGGCTCCGGGTGCAGCGCAAGGAGTTCGTGCTCACCCGCTGACGCCTCGCGCGCGGCTCTCGCGCCTCACGGCAGGGGCAGGATGCTCTCGAGGTAGGCCCGGTTCTCGGGCGTCCACACGGCGCGGTCCCGCGGATCGAGCTCGGCGCGCTCCTCGAAGGGGCGGTCGCGCCCACAGTCCATGATCTGCCGGTCGCCGGGGGCGTTGTGGTATTGCCCGCAGCCCGGCGCCACGGGCAGACCCAGCGAGTGGCCGATCTCGTGGCTGGTGGTGTTGCCGACCAGGTTGCCCAGCGTCAGGA
>CALBMW010000509.1 GCA_937896275.1 uncultured Myxococcales bacterium | reverse complement strand
CCGACCTCGATGACGTCGAGCTACCGCCCCCGCGCCCCTCCACGTCGGCGGCCCGCCGCCCGCCCGGTCGGAGCCCCCATCCCGGGGTCGTCTCGTCCCCGCCGCCCCCCGAGATTGGGGAGATCCACTCGGAGCCCCCACCAGGGCAGATCCCGTCTCGGGCCCCCGTCGAGCCCCCCAAGGCGTCGCCGCCGCCCGCCGCCCGCCCTGTGCGGATCGCCGGCGCGCCGCGCGGCCCGTCGGTCGACCGCCCGCTCGAGGGGCGGGCGATGGTCGACGACCGCCCCGGTCACTACAAACAGATGCTGACCGCCCGCGATCGACAGCGCGTCGAGCGCAGCCAGCGACGCATGCGCGTGTTGGGCGTCGTGATGGCGGTGATCCTGCTGCTGGGTCTCGCGCTCATCGTCTTCTCGCTCGTGCGCAGCCAGCCCGGCGCGCGGGCGGAGGGCGCCGTGGCGCAGGACGCCGGCCCGACCACCGAGGTCCTCGCCGACGCACTCGACCCCGGCCCGCCCGATGGTGGCCTGCCCGCCGCCACGGAGGGTGTGCCGGGCAGCATCAGCCGCACTCTGCTGACCGCCCCCCCGGGCGTCCGCGTCTTCGAACCCGGCCGCGACGTTCCGAGCGGCACCACGCCGCTGCTCGTCACCGGCGCCCGCGGCAGCAAGCGCGACTACGTGCTGCGCATGCCCGGCTTCGTCGACAAGCGGGTGAGCGTGGGGTTCGCCGCCCACACCGACCTGACGATCACGATGGAGCCATCGCCGCCCTGACCGCGCGGGCGGTCCTCAATCGTCTCGCGTGAGCCAGCGTCCATAGACGCCGTCGATGTCGGGCCCGTCGCTCACCGCGTCGCGCGGGAACGGCGCGCCGGTGTCGGGGTTGGTGCGGCCACCGGCGCTCACCAGCCGCACGAAGCGAAAGCCCTCGCGGCGGATGCGGGCCGCCTCCGGATCGCCGAGCGGCAGGGCGTCCAGGTCGAAGGGATCCCCGCCCGCCGCCGGTCCGAAGGGGTCGACCGGGCGGTCCTCGACGTGCAGCGCGACCGGCCTCAGCCCCGCGAAGCCTACCCAGAGCGAGGGGTCATCCACGTACGCAACCTCGTCGGGGGCGAGGTAGTCGTGCGGCCAGGTGACCCACGTCGAGCCGTCGATGGACAGCTCGACCACGATGGGATCCATGAACCAGCCGCCGCGATGCCTGAAGCCGTTCTCGAAGACCACGAAGTCCACGCCGGGGCCGTTGCGCACCCTGCGCCCCGACCACCGCAGCGCCAACCTGTCGTCGTCCGGCGCGTAGCCCAGGCTGAAGACGTCGGCGCCGCCCGCCCGCTCGCCCAGGCCCCGCACACCGTTCACGGCGCGAGCGGGATCTCTGAAGGGGCCCTCACCCGCGCCCGGGGCGTCGACGACCTGATCCGCCGGGGCACCCGTGAGCGTGCCGACCTCCCCGGCCGAGGCCTCGTCCCAATCGACGCCGCCCACGCGGAGCGTCGGCTCGTGGCCCTCCAGATCGAGGATCGAGAGGGCGTCGGCGGCCCACTCGGTCACCGCCAGCCGGTGCCCGTCGGGGGCGAGCGCGGCGTGCCAGGGGTTGCTACCACGCGGTAGGTTCCAAGTGGCGGTGCGATCGCCTGAGCGCCGATCGTAGGCGGTCACCGCGTTCTCGCCCGACTGAACCACCAGCAGGGCGCCCTCCCAGCTCAGCAGATCGTTGGGCACCTGCCCAAGCGGGGCCACCGCGGTGACCGGCACCACGCCGCACCCCGGCGCATCCGACCGCAGCGCCGACAGCTCGATCCGTCGCACCTCGCCCGCCAGCGCCAACACCACGTAGAGGACGTCATCGACCACCCACGGCGACTGGGCGCCCTCGAGGTCCCGCCCGCGACCGAGATCGACGCTGCAGGGCCACACGAGGCCCTCCGACGTCACGACGAACAGGCGGTCGCTGTTGAAGTCGACCACCAGGAAACGGTCGCCCCACGCCGCGACCGAGCCCAGCCCCAGCCGGCGGCCCTCGCCCAGATCGACCGGCGCATCGGGACCCCGAAGCCACCCCACGCTCGGATCGAGCAGCAACGCCGCGTTGGCCAGCGCCAGCGTCACCAGCGCCCGGTCACCGGCGAACGCGAGATCGATGGGGCCCCCGACGCGCCCCCCCTCGGTCGGCGGCACCCGCCAGGTCTGGGTCGGCGCCAGCGCCGCGTCGAGGTCACCCAGCGTCCAGCGATCGATGGAGCCCTCCACGCGGGCCACCGGGGGATCCGTGGTGGTGTCGACGACGCCCGTGTTCACGACGAAGAGGGCGCCGTCGTGCAGCACCAGGCGCTGGGGATCGGGGCGGCTGGTGGGCAGCCGTCGCAGCACCGCGCCGGTTGCGGGATCGATGACCGTCAACGTACCGTCCGCCCAGCCCGCCGCGGTATAGCCGCTGTTGGCCACGACCACCCGGTCGCCCACCCAGACCACGGCCTGCGGCGCGAGGAAGGGCCCCGCGGTCGGCGCGGAGCGGTCGTCGGCGGGGGAATCCACACAGGCCGGCAGGAAGGCGAGCGCGAGCAGTGAGAGCACGGCGGTCGGGGCGAAGCGACGAGGGCTGGGGTTCACGCTGGCTGCTCCTGGCGGTCTTGACGGCGGGCGGCGCGCGCGCGCAGGACGGGCCGGTGATCGTGGTGGGGCACCCCGAGGCGGACGAGGATCCGCGCGCCCAGACGGCCGCGGCCCAGATCCTCGACGTCGACGACACCCCGGGGGCCGCTGACCTGGGGGATGTGCTCGACCAGGCCAGCGGCGTCGAGGTGCGGCGCGCGGGGGGCCTCGGTCGGGCGCGGACGGTGCAGCTGCGGGGCGCGGGCGCGCACCAGATCGCCGTCTACCTCGACGACGTGCCGCTGCACGGCGGGCGGGGCGGCGCGATCGACCTCTCCACGGTGCCCTTGGCGTGGCTCGACAGCGTGACGGTGGTGCGCGGCGCGGCGGCGGCGGTCGACGGCGGCGGCGCCCAGGGTGGCGTGCTGCGGCTGCACCTTCGCCGGGCCGGGCTGGGGCACCGTGCGCGCGCACGCATGCGGTTTGGTGCGGGCGGCTTCGCCGCGCTCGACGGCGGCGTGGTGGCGGGTGACCTGGACCAGGGCCTGCTCGCCGCGGCCAGCGTGCAGGGCGCCGAGGGCGACTTCGCGTTTCGGGACGCGCAAGGCGAGCCGCGCCGCCGGCGGAATGACGACCACCGGCAGGCGGGCGCGCTGCTGCACGGCCGCACAGAAGCGCTGGGCGGCGAGTTGGCGGGGCTGATCGAGGGCGTCGCCCTTGAGCGCGGCGAGCCTGGCGTCGAACAGTTCGAGGACCTCGACGCCCGCAGCGCGCAGCAGCGAGGCCAGATCGGCCTGCGGTGGTCCCGCGGCGCCGAGAGTTGGCAGATCGAGGCCGTGGGCTTCGGCCGTCTGCAGGGCTGGCGCTTCACCGACCCGGCGCCGTCGGACGCGGCCGCGCCCACCGACGTGCGGCTGCGCGACGACGCTCAGGGGCTCCGCGTCGCGGCCACCTGGCTGCCCGATGACCACGCGGTCACCCTGACCCTGGACGGCCGGCGCGACGCGGCGGTGACCCGGGCGAACGACGCCGAGGATCGCGACGAGGCGCGGCTCGCGGGGGCCGTCACCGCGATCGAGGCCTGGACGCCGCACCGGCGTCTGACCCTGACCGGGGCCCTTCGGCTGGACGCCGCCCAAGGTCGTGACCCCCTGCCGATCCCCGCGGCCGGCGCGGTGATGCGCCTGCCGCGCGGCCTGACGCTGCGGGCCAACGCAGGCCGCGCCTTCCGCGATCCCGCCTTCGACGAGCTGTACTTCCGGGGCGCCGGGCTGGCGGGCGATCCCACCCTCCGACCCGAGGACGGGTGGGCCCTCGACGCCGCGATCCAGTGGCTGCCCAACAACCGATTGCTCTTCGAGATCACGGCCTTCCACCAACGCTACGACCGCCTGATCCTCTTCGTGCCGGTGAGCGCCTTCCTGCTGCGGGCGACCGACGATCGAGGCGCCACCCTCTCCGGGGCGGAGCTCCGGGCCGAGGTGCGGCTGAACCGCATCACCGCCGCCGCGGGCTACGATCGGCTGGCCCACGCCTTCGACCACGCGCCCCACGCGCCCCTGCCCTACCGCCCGGACGCGGCCGCCTTCGGCGCGCTGGCCCTGAACCTGCGGCGCGCCACGCTGCACACCCGCGTGCGGTGGCGCGACGCGGTGCACACCGACATTTACGGCGTGCGCACGCTGCCCGCGCAGACGACCTGGGACGCAGGCGTCGAGGGCGACCTGGGCCTGGGCTTCGCGGCGGGCATGGTGGCGCGGAACCTGCTCGACGCGACCGCTGCGGACGCGGTGCAGCAGCCGCTGCCGGGCCGCTCGCTGCTCTTCGAGGTGCGCTACGACGGCTCGCCCTGAGTTCATCGCGCCACCACGAGGGGAGCGCGCCGGGGCAGGACCTGGGGCAGTCCACTCTGCGGGTGCGGCACGATCTCGACGTCCGCCCCGAAGTGCTTGGCCAGCAACGCCGCGGTCAGCACGGCGGCCGGCGGGCCGTCCGCGACCACGCGACCGGCGGCCATCAAGAGCAGACGACCACAGTACAGCGAGGCCAGGTTGAGGTCGTGCAGGACCGCCATCACGGTCACGCCGGCGGCGTGGCGCGCCGCGACGAGGTCGAGCAGGCGCAGACGGTGCGCCAGATCGAGGTGGGCGGTGGGCTCGTCGAGCAGAAGGACCGAGGGCGCCTGGCAGAGCGCGCGCGCGAACACGACGCGTTGACGCTCACCGCCCGACAGGGCCTGGACCGAACGGCCGCGCAGACCGACGAGGTCGGCTTCGGCCAGCGCGCGCTCGAGCGCCTCGGCGTCCGCCTTGCGCCAGGCACCGAACCTGGCCCGGTGTGGGTGCCGGCCCAGCGCCACCGCCTCGGCCACGGTGAAGTCCTCGACCAGCCCGCCCTCCTGCGGCACCAAGGCCAGGACGCGCGCCACGCCGCGCCGGCCCAGCGCCGCCAGGGGACGCCCGTCCAGGCGGACGATGCCAGCGGTCAAGGGCTGTAGCCCCGCGAGGCAACGCAGCAGGGTCGACTTGCCCGCACCATTCGGGCCGACCACGCCGACGAAGGCGCCCGCGCCCACGGCGACGTCCAGTCCGGGGGCGAGGCCCCAGGCCGTGGCGATGGCCTCAGCGGTCAGCACGGCTCAACCGTCGACGCAGCAGGAAGATGAAGAAAGGGCCGCCCAGGGCGCCGGTGACGACCCCGACCGGTAGCTCGCGACCGGCCAGGGCCACCCGGGCCCCCGCGTCCGCCGCGACCAGCAACGCCGCGCCGGCCACCGCGCTCACCGGCAGCAACCAGCGGTGCGCCGGGCCCACCAGCAGGCGGCAGAGGTGGGGCACGACCAGGCCCACGAAGCCAATCGCGCCGCAGAAGGCCACCGCGCCGGCCACCAGCAGGGCGCTCGCGCCCAACAGCCACGGACGCGCGCGCTCCACGTCGACGCCCAGGGCGCCCGCGGCCTCGTCTCCGAGCAGCATCGCGTCCAGATCGCCCGCGAAGAGGGCCAGGACCGCCGCGGCGACCGCGAAGCAGGCCGCGACCCAGCCCACCTGAGGCCAGCGAGCACCGCCCAGGTGGCCCATCAGCCAGAGCACGATGTCGCCGGCGTGGCGCTCGGCCAGGAGCACCGTCAGCGAGACGCCCGCGGACAGGGTGAGCCCCACGGCGACACCGGCCAGCAGCACGCCCGTGAGGGGCAGCGCCCCCGCCGCCCAGGCGAGCCGGTACACCGCCCAGGCCGCCGCCCCCGCCCCGGCGAACGCGAGCAGCGGGACGCCGCCGAACCACACCAGGCCGTGTGCGGCGAGCAGCAGGGCGACGGCGGCCCCGAGCGAGGCCCCGGCCGAGACGCCCAGGACATAAGGGTCGGCCAGCGGGTTCCGAAAGAGGCCCTGCATCGCCGCGCCGGCCAGCGCCAGGGATGCGCCCACCAGCGCGCCGAGGGCGATGCGCGGCAGGCGGAGCGACCAGACCACGACCGAGGGCAGCGACGCGTCCGGCCCGCGAATGAGGGCCCCGATCACCTCGCCGAACTCGAGGCTCACCGATCCGACCGCGAGGCTGAGCAGCGCCACCGACCCCACCGCGACCAGCGCCGCGCCCAGGACCGCGGGCCCGCGCCAGCGATGAGGACTCACGGCGCCCGTCCGAAGGCCTGCGGGTGCAGCGCCGCCGCGAGCCAGGCAAGCCCCTCGAAGGCGCGCGGACCGGCGCGCTCGAGCAGATCCGGATCGACCACCTCGATGACTCGGCCGGCGCTGACCGCCCGCAAGACGCTGTAGCCCGGGCGCTGGCCCGCCACCACCTCGGCGCGCGCGCCCGGTCGCGACAGCAGCAGCACGTCGGGGTCGGCTGCCAGCAGCGTCTCGACGTCCAGCCGCGGCCAATCCCCCAAATCGGCGCCGAGCGCGTTCCGCCCCCCCGCGGTGCGCACCAAGTCGCCGACGAACGTGGCGGGGCCGGCCGCCGTGAGCGGGCTCGACCAGACCTCGTAGAAGACCCGGGGGCGGTCGGCCGGCAGGCGGGTGAGGACGGCGCGACGCTGCGCCTCGAGTCGCGCGACGAGCGCCTCGGCCGCCGCCTCGCGCCCCAGCAGGCTGCCCAGGCGGCGAGCCGTGTCCAGGATGCCATCCAGGGTGCGCGGCTGGAACACGACCACCGGCAGCCCGCGCTCCGCGAGCCGCTGACGGAGATCGGCGTTGCCGTCGATCATCAGGACCAGATCGGGGCGGGTCGCGACGATGCGCTCGTCGTCGGGCGGGAAGAGCGATCCGACGCTGGGCACCGCCGCGGCCTCGGGCGGAAAGTCATCCGCGTCGGTCCGCCCGACGAGTCGCTGCCCAGCGCCCAGCGCGAACATCAACTCGGTGTTGGACGGGGCAAGCGAGAGCACCCGCGTGACGGTGACCGGGACGACCACCGTGCGCCCCAGGTCGTCGCGCACTGCGCGCCCCACCGGCACCGGCGGCGCGTCGCGACCGCAGGCCAGCGCCGACGCGATCAACGCCGCGACGACCAGCGCTCGACGGGTTGCCCTCACACGCGACCTCAACGCCACCGACCACCCCGCATGAATCGAAGCTGCATAGATATTGCCTAAGTCTGTGCACAACAATCTTGTTCAACTCATCGCGCAATGCTACCCACGGACGCGCCTGAACGAGGAGGACCACGTGCGCCCAGTTCATCGATCGATCCTCTTCGCGGCCCTCGGCGCCACATGCACCCTCGCGGCCTGCGATGACGGCGACGCGACGCGCGAGCCCGACATGGGCGGCGAGCCCGGCGTGGGCGGCGAGCCCGGCGTGGGCGGCGAGCCGGCGGCGCCCGACATCGTCGGCGCGTACACGGACGACTTCGACGGCCGTCACGCGATCGGCACGACGTGGAGCATGGAGGCGGGGGGCGACACCCTGCGCTTCGCCTTCCTGCAGGTGGACGACGCGGGGCGCTGGGGTGTCGCGCAAAACGACCCGGCCAACGCGTTCAGCCCGAGCCTGTTCAGCCGCTTCGACTGGACCACCGCGGACGACGACGCGCTGTTCTTCTGCCAGACCGCCTTCGACGCCGAGAGCGCCGCCGCCGCCGCCGCCATCCCGGCGGCCGACGCGAGCGATCCCGCGGCCGGCGGCTGCGCCGACTTCCCTTGGAGCCGCCTGCGGCCGGTCGGTCCCGGTATCGAGGGGAGCTGGCGTGACGACTACGGGACGGACCACGCCGTCGGCGCCGAGTCCTGGACCCAGAGCGGCGATCCCGCGGCCAGCACCTTCCGCTTCGTGCAGGTCGATCCCGACGCAGGGTGGGTCGTCGCCCGAAACGGCGCCGCGAACGCCTTCTCGCCCGGCCTCTGGAGCCGTTTCGACTGGGCCCGCGCCGGCGACGATCTGTGGTTCTGCCAGACTCGCTACGACGCACCCACGCGCGCCGACGCCGCCCGCGCGCCACCTGCCGACGCCAGCGACCCCTCGACCGGCGGCTGCAGCGACTTCCCGTGGAGCCACCTCGCGCCCGCCGACTGACGCGATTCTGATACCGTGCGCGCGCCATGCTGTATGCCCTGTTCCGCGCGCTGCTCTTCCGATTGCCCCCCGAGCAGGCCCACCGCGCCGCGCTCCGCGCTCTGCACGCCATGGTCGCGATGCCCGGTGGCGCCGCCGCGCTGCGCGCCCTCACCGCAGCCTCGCACCCGGTTCGAGTCCTGGGCCTCGACTTCGCAAATCCGGTGGGCCTGGCCGCTGGCTTCGACAAGAACGCCGAGCACGTGGCGGTCCTGGCCGCGCTGGGCTTCGGCTTCATCGAGGTCGGCTCGGTCACCGCGCGTCCCTGGCCCGGCAACCCCACGCCGCGCCTGTTCCGCCTGCCCGCCGACCGCGCGCTCATCAACCGGATGGGGCTCAACAACCAGGGCGCCGAGGCCGTGGCCGCCCGCCTCGGCGCCCCCCACGCCGTCCCGTTGTTCGTCAACGTCGCCAAGACGCCCGACCCCGCGTTGGAGGGCGCCGCCGCGATCGACGACTACGCCGAGACGGTGCGCCGACTCGCCCCCTACGCCGACGCGGTCGTGCTGAACGTCAGCTGCCCGAACTCCGGCGACGGGCGCACCTTCGAGGAGCCCGCCGCCCTCGATCCCTTGCTGGTCGCGGCGCTCGCGGCGCGCGGTGCGGGTGGCCCACCTCTGCTGGTCAAGATCTCACCGGATCTCGACCGTGGGCTCCTGCGGGAGGTGGTCGAGGTGGCCGAGGCGCACGGGGTCGATGGCTTCACCGCGACCAACACCACGGTGCACCGTGAGGGCCTGCGCACGCCCCCCGGCCGCCTGTCAGCCATCGGCCGCGGCGGCCTCTCGGGGGTCCCGCTTCACCCGCGCGCCCTCTCTACCGTCGCCGCGCTCCGTGCCCTGACTGCTCGCCCCATCGTGGGTGTGGGCGGCGTCGACGGCCCGGACACGGCCCGCGCGCTGCTCGACGCAGGCGCCCAGCTCGTTCAGCTCTACACGGGCTTCATCTACCGAGGCCCGACCGTCGTCCGCCGGATCGTGAAGGGGCTCGTCCCCCCTCAGAAACGGGTCGTCAACCCCACGCCCGAGGGCCCCACGACAGGCACCCAGGCTGCTTCGTCGGCGGGCTCGTCTGCGAACCAGGCCCAGGCGGCGGCCGCGCCCACCGCGGCCCCCACGCCGAACAAGACGTAGCTGACGACGGCGTCGCGCCCCGCCCGATCATCGGCGTCCCGTGCGTCCTGCTCCGAGGCGGCCAAGGCGCGGGCGTCATCGGTCATTTGGTAACGGGCGAAGGCGCGATCCCCGTCCTCCACCGCAGCCTGGGCGAACACGTGGAACACCACGGCGCCCGCGACGAGCGCGCTCGCGCCCGCCGTGAGGGCAATGGGGAGGGTGCGGTCACGGCCAGCCGGCGCGATCGCCGCGGCGACCGGCGCCGAGCGCAGCGTCAGGTCCAGCGCCAGCGTCTGCCCGCCGTGCAGCTCGATCACGGCGCGGTCGATCGTGCCGTCGGGCGCGCGGCCCTCGATGGTGTAGGGCCCGGGCGCCATCGGCCCCCAGCGGTCCCCACAGTCCCCACGCGGCTCGTGACCGAGCAACGTGACGACCGCGCCCGGGACGGTGCAGCGCACCTCGATCGTGCCCATGGCCGCGGCCTCGAGCACACGCACGCGCGCCTCGACGCGCGCCTGGAGCTCAGGCGCCAGGGGCCCGCGCAGCACCCGTCGATAGGCCAGCACGGCGTCGACCGGTCGCTTCAGCTCGTCCAGGCACCGTGCGATGTTGAAGCGAACCGTCCACAGCTCGGCGTCGCGATCCTTCATGGTGCCGAGGAGTGGCTCGATGGCCCGGTAGTGCGCCAGCGCGGCGGCGTACTCGCCCGCCAGGAACCGCGCAGCCGCCTCTTCGCCATTCTGCCGCACCACCTGCTGAGCCGGATCGGAAGCACGCACGGCGCTCGGCGCGGCCCATACGACCACGGCCAGACCGCAGGCGGCGCGAAAGGTCGCCCTCACGGGCGATCCATCGGCAGGGGCTGTACCAGCAACTCGGCCTTGCGCCGCTTCTGTGCGGGCCAGCGACGGGGGCGGGCCCGGGTCCGCCTGCCCTCGGCGGGCACTGCCTCGGCGGGCACTGCCTCGGCGGGCACTGCCTCGGCGGGCACTGCCTCGGCGGG
>CALBMW010000508.1 GCA_937896275.1 uncultured Myxococcales bacterium | reverse complement strand
TCTCGCATCCGGCGAACCGCCAGGCAAGAACGGGCCGCCGCGCCTGCCGGCGCGCTGCGAACCATCGGCTCACCCTGCCCTGCAGAGGTGCCCGGCAGCCGTCTCGGCCGGTCTGACGCGCGGCGTCGCGCGCGGGCCCAGAGGCTCGGCGAGAGATCTACGTGCGGCGTCGGAGGCCGGCCAGCATGCGGGCCAGCGGCCCGCGCGGCGTGAGGTCGGTCGGCTCACCCCGGCGGGCGGCGGTGAGGGCCTGCCAGAAGGTGCAGGCGTCGGGGTAGCGCGCGGAGGCCTCCACCGCCAGGGCCCGTGCCATGACGGCCTCGACCGGCGGCTCGACCTGGACGCCGAGGGCGCCGGGCGTGGGCCGCGCGGCGAGGTCGGTGATGCGCGCCATGGTGGTCAACGTGTCCAGCCCCCCCCACGGGTGCCGACCGAGCATGAGTTCGGTGAGCATCATCGCCAGCGCAAAGACGTCGGTCCACGGTCCGGTGGCGCCGTAGACGCGGCTGAGCAGCTCCGGGGCCGCGTAGTCGAAGGTGAGCATGCCCACCTGTCGCCCGGTGCTCTCGAAGCCCCGCGCCCGCTCCGCCGCGATCTTGGCCGCGCCGAAGTCCACCAGCTTGAGCACGGCGCCGTCGGGGCCCGGTACGCAGAGCACGTTGCTCGGCTTCAAATCCCGGTGCGCCACGCCGTGCGCGTGCACCACCGTCAGCCCGTCGGCGACCTCCTGCAGCAGGCTCATGGCCTCGTCGAGCGTCCACCTCTCGCCCGCGGGTCGGTCGCGGCTCAGGGCTGCCAAGGTCGGGCCGGCGAGCCACTCCATGACGATGAACGGGTGGCGGCGCCCGCCCGCGTCGCGCCAGGCGCCGACGTCGCGGTACTCGACGATGTGCGGTGATCGGCGCGCGAGGGCCGCGAGCGCCACGCCCTCCCGCTCGAAGGCCGCCAGCACGTCCTCGACCACGGTCGCGTCGGTGATGGGCTTGGACACCTTCACCGCCACCGGCTCGTCGCGCGCCCGATCGTGCCCCCAGAAGACCCAGCCGAAGCCGCCCTCGCCGACCATGGCGAGCACCTCGAAGCGTTCGAGGAGCACCGCGCCCACGAGCGGCGGCGGCCCGTGCGCGTCCGGCGGCGGGGCGGTCACCGTCTGCGGGCGCGCGCAGGAAGCCCGTGTCCTCGCAGTCGTTGTCGAGCAGTGAGATCACCTCGGCGCGCACCGCGGCGTCCTCGAGCGCGGCCGTCGCGATGGATCGCTCGTCGGGCGGCAGCGCCCGAATGCGCAGGAAGTGCGCCTTGATGCGCGCGAAGGTCTCGTTCGCGGGCATCGGCTCAGGCACCCAGCAGCTCGCGCTTGAGCCAGGCGCGTGCCATCGCCCAGTCGCCATCGACGGTGCGCCGGGAGACGCCGAGCACGGCGGCCACCTCGGGCACGGTGAGACCGCCGAAGAAGCGCATCACCACCACCTGGGCCTGGCGGTCGTCGAGGGTCGCCAGCGTCTCGAGCGCGTCGTGCAGCGCCAGCACGTCGGTGTCGCTCTCGATGGTCAGCCCGAGGCCCTCCTCGAGCGACACCCTCGGGCCGCCGCCTCCGCGCCGGGCGGCGGTGCGACGTCGCGCGTGATCGACCAGGATGCGTCGCATCAAGGTCGCGGCCACCGCGAAGAAGTGGGAGCGCCCTTGCCAGTCGATGCGGTCCTGCCGGATGAGGTGCATGAACGCTTCGTGGACCAGCGCGGTGGGCTGCAGCGTGTGGTTCGTCCTCTCGTTGCGCATCAGGCGCTGCGCCTGCCGACGCAGGTCGCGGTACACGACGTCGATCAGCTCGGCCGAGGCCGCCGAGTCGCCCTGCGTGGCCGCCTGCAGCAGGCGCGTGACGTGGCTCTGGTCGGTCATCCCGGGCCCACGCGCGGCTGCCTGGGGTGACGCCGCCGACTGAAGTTCGCGAGGAGCACCGTGGCCGTGAGGCCCGCGAGGTGATGCAACCGCAGGGCCTGTGCGGGCCAGACGCATGTCCCCACGACGGCGACCACGAGAAGGACCAGCGTCACGCGGGGCACTGGAGGGATCAGCAAGGCCGCGATGCTGACGAACGCGGCCATCACGACGGTGTCGATCGCGAACAACTGGGGCGTGTCCGCACCGAGGCGGGCCCCGACCCCTGCCGCCGCGAGCTTCGTCAGACCGAACAGCAGCACCAAGCCCGCCAGGCGCCGGATCTGCGCGTCCGCCGTGCCGCGGTCCCACAGCCAGCCCGCGAGCATCGCCAAGACGCAGGTGACACCGAACTCCATGGTCACCATCGCGCGGGGGGTGGGCACGTGGGGATCCAACAGCGTCTTCAAGGTCAGGGGGACGACCACGAGGATCAGCGCGAGCGCGACGGCCGCGCGCTTCTGCGCCGCGTGTCGCAGCGCGACCCTCTCGGGGCCCTCCGCCTCGAGCACGTCGAGCAGGGCGTCCAGGGAGGGCCAGCGGGCGTCGGGCTCGGCGGCCAGCCCGCGCTGCAGGGCCGCGAGGACGCTCGGGGGCACCGGCGACGCCATGGGCACGTCGAGCGCGCCGGTGGCGATCGCGTGGCGCATCATCAGCAGGCTGTCGCGCGAGAAGGGCGGCTGGCCGTAGATCGCCTCGAAGGTCGCGACGCAGAACGCGAACTGGTCGCTGAGCGGCGTGGCCGACGCGCCGTCCGCCACCTCGGGCGCCATGTAGGCCGGCGTGCCCATGACGTCTCCCGCCCGGGTCAACGCGCTCTGCAGCGGCTCGTCGGCCTCCGCTGGCGGGTGGACGGGGAGCGGCGCCTCGGACAGCGCGGGGTCGCGCGCGAGGCCGAAGTCGATGACCCGCGGCCGACCGTCCTCGCCGATCAGCACGTTGTGTGGCTTGAAGTCGCGATGCACCAGCCCGCTCGCGTGGGCCGCCGCGAGCCCCCGACCCGCCCCGCACAACATCGCCAGGCGCTCGGACCAGCCGCGCGAGCCATCCCCGAGCCAGTCCTTCAGCGTGGGCCCGGCCACGAACTCCATCGCGAAGAACAGGCGGCCCTCGGCCTCGCCGACCTCATAGATCGCGGCCACGTTGGGGTGGTTGACGCGCGCCATCGCGAGGGCCTCGCGCCGCGCGCGCTCGCGCATGTGGCCCCTGTTGGCTTCGCCCCGCAGCACCTTGAGCGCGACCCGCCGGTTCAGGGTGCGATCGAAGGCGGCGTAGACGACGCCCATCGCCCCCTCGCCTGCCATCTCGAGCACCGCGAAGCGCCCCAGGGAGGGGGCGGCAGCGAGGCGCTCCGCGGTGACCGAGCTGGGCCCGGAGTCCATCGCGACGGGCGATGTGAGCAGCAGGTTCTTCACGCGCGCGCGCTCCACTGATGTCTCTGCGTCGGTCCGTGGAGGCCACACACTAGTGGAGTCGGTCTGCTGCCACCAGCCTCCGCGCGGCCGCGCCCATGGGCCCGTGGGCTGCGCCCTTTACAAGCGCAGGCCCGCGGGGTGACCCTGCGCCGATCAACCCCGGGGGGCTCGATGAAGGCAGAGGACCTCTGCATCCGGTGCGTTCGGTGTGCGCAGCTCGAGGGCCGCCTCCGTCCGGCGCCGTGCCGACGACGCCACGCGCTCGACCCCGCCGATGCGTGACCCCGACGGTCCGCCGGTGACGGCGCCCGATATCCAGGACCGAGAGGGGGAGCGGCGGGCGCCGCCGAGCGCCCAACCTACCCTCCTCGCCGATCTGCTCGAGACGCGGCCGACCTCCTCGGCGCTTCGATTCGCCCTGGTCGGCCTCGCCTCGACGGCCGCCTCCGCTGGGCTGGCCCTCGTCTTTCGCGTACCGGCCACGGGCGTGTTCACCGTGTTCCTCAGCGCCGCCGCGCTCGTGGGGCCCCTCGACCACCTGCTGGTCGACAACCGTGATGCCATCTGGGTGCACCGGCGCAGCGCCTGGGCCGCCAACCGTCGCACGGCCCTGTGCGTCCTCGCTCTCTTCCTGGGCATGACGACGGCCTACGTCGCGTTGGCTGCCTTGCTGGGGCGCGAGCGCATCCTCACGGATTACCACCTCAGCCTCGACGTGGCGCGCCTGTCCGGTGGCGACGTCCTGAGTGCGCGCTTCGGCGACGCGGTCGCGCTGTTCACGCACAACCTGCGGGTGCTGGGGGCGGTGTTCGCCCTGGCCTTCGTCTTCCGCACCTACGGGGCGCTGCTGGTGTTGGGTTGGAACGCGGCGGTCTGGGGCATCGTGCTCACGCTGCTCGTGACCGGCGCGATGCAGCACACCGGCCAGTCGCCGACCCTGTTCGTCGCGGGGGCGACCCTTGCGCTCCTGCCGCACCTTCTGCTCGAGGCCGCGTCCTACGTCATCACCGCGCTGTCGGCCATCTTCGTCTCGAAGGGGCTCGTCCTGTATGGCTTGGCCGATCCGCGGCTGCTTCGGGTCGCGCGCGCGTCAGGCGTCCTGCTCATCGTGGCGCTGGGTGCCCTGGGGCTCGCCGCGATCGTCGAGCAGGGCTTCGCGCCCTGGCTGCTCGGGCGCCTGCGCTGAGGGGGCGGGACCCGGCGCGAGAGAAACAGAAAAAAAGGGATCACCCCGTTGCGCGATTGGGGGCCGACCTGCGCCCAAGGCTGTGTACGCGCGGCGTGCGCCGCTCAAAACACAACCGACACGAGGAGCAGAGCCCCATGACCGCGAAGAAGACCACCCTGTTGATGGGTCTGGCGGTGGTGATCGCTGGCGGGCTGGCCGCGAACTGGGCGATGCGGCGCGGAGACAGCGCGCTGACCGGGAACGCGGTGGGCGATCCGGTCAACGCCGTCGTTGCCTCCGCCGACACCTACGTGCAGCGCAATGACAGCGGGCCCTATGGCGCTGCGCCCGTGATCGTGGTCAAGAGGGACAGCCTCAACACCACCCGCAAGGGCATGCTGCGCTTCGCGAACGTGCCCAGCGGCAACTTCGCCGACGCCAGCCTCTCGCTGGACGTGGAGGGCGCCAACGGCGACGCGACCTTCTACGCCTGGGGCATCAAGGATGCCTCGCCGACCGCGTGTCAGGAGAACTTCAACGCGTCGACGATCCTCTACAGCCAGGTGTCCTTCCTCGACGACTCCGGCGACGGTGTGTGGAATGACAACCCCTGCCTGCACGACAGCAACGCCGACGCGGGGGGCGCACAGTCGCTCGGCACGTTCACGATCACGCCGGCCGACGTGAGCCACACCGTGACCCTCCGCTCGCCCGCGCTGACCAACTTCCTCAACGCCAACACGAACGGCACGGTGAGCATCGTCCTCACCCGCATCGAGCAGGACGGCGCGCTGAACACGAACTTCGCGTCCAGGGAGCACCCGACACTCAACCCGCCGACGCTGTCGTGGGTCGAGGCGGACGGCGTCGCCTTCGAGGGCGGGGCGCCGGCCCAGCAGGCCGATGGCAGCACCACCTTCGTCGGCACCCTGAAGCTCCCGATCGCCGGTGGTGCGTTCATCGCGCTGCCCAACGCGGACGTCCGCATGACCTTCAACGCGGCCGGCAAGCTGCAGACCATGTCGGGCAGCGTCGGCTTCCCCGCGCTCCCCGACATGGGCGTCTGGGGTTCCCTCGGTGACATCGCCGCCACCACGCCGTCCCTGCAGATCGGCTATGACATCGCGGGCAACTTCGACGACTTCGGGCTGCCCCTCGACTCGAACACCCGGTACTTCTATCTGTCGGCGAGCAGCGCGGCGTCCATCGGGTGGGGCCCCTTCGAATACGGGGCCCCCGGCGCGGCCGGCCTGCTGCTGGCCATCGACCCCACGACCCCGAGCGTCCTCATCCACGCCGATCAGGATGGCACCTTCCTGCCACTGTCGTCCTCCGCGAGCTTCGGGATCTCGGCCACCAACAGCTTCCCGTTCAAGGCGCAGATGAAGGACGGCGTCGAGTCGCACATGGACGACTTCGCGGGCGACTTCTTCCTGGATGGCGAGGTCTCGCTGCCCTTGGACATCGAAGCGATCGACGTGGTGGCCTCCGGGGGCATGACCTTCGACACGATCGACGGTCCCTTCAGCCTCGGGACCCCGCAGGACTGGATCCAGAACTGCGGCGCCAACGGCGGGATGCGGGCTGACTTTTCGGTCGGGCCCATGTCCGGCTCCTTCGACTTCGGCGAGGCCTCGATGGTCTACCGGCGGGGCACGTCGCCCGCGTCGTCGTTCGCCTTCAGCGCGAAGATCATCCCCGACGATCACGTGACGGGTCTGCCCTTCACGGTCAAGGTCGACAGCAACGGCACGGCTGCGGCGTGGGGCCTGATCAGCGCGGACAGCAACCTCTCCTTCGTCGAGGTCCAGGGCGAGTACACGTTCGGGCCGTCCTTCGAGAAGCAGAAGATCGAGGGCTTCATCCACGCCGACTACAGCGGCGCGAGCTTCAACGGACACGCGCGCTTCGCGGGCACCGTCATGGACGTCGAGGGAGAGATCGGCAGCAACTACGCGGCCTTCTCGGGCCGGATCAAGAAGAGCTTCAATGCCTACATCGGGCGGGTCAAGGTCACGGTCGATGCCTCGTTCGACTCTCGCGAGGCCGAGGTTAGCCTCTCGGCCAAGGCGCAGTTCTGCGCGGACGGACACTGCGACTCGGTCTCGATCAAGGAGCTGAGCGTCAACGGCAGCGGGCAGATCCGGATCTGCGTCAACGTGCCGGGCGCGGGTACCAAGTGCGACACGTTCAACTGAGCCCCGTCCATTGAGCGCCGAAGAGGGGGGCAGCGCCGAAAAGGGGTGCCGAAAAGG
>CALBMW010000507.1 GCA_937896275.1 uncultured Myxococcales bacterium | reverse complement strand
TCGGCCGGCAGAACGGTGCTGCGCGACGCGGAGCGATTTTGTGGGGAGGCTCCTAAGGCCCGAACAGCTCGGGCAGGCTCAGCTCGAAGCCGGGGAGCAGCGGCGTGGTCAGGAGGTCGCCCACCTCGTCTCGGTCGGTGAGGTTGGGCCCCGTCCACCGCTCGATCAGCCCTGCGGGGTGCACCGTCCAATACTCGCGCACGCCCGCGGTCGCATACACGGCGCGCTTGGTGACGCGGTCGTACACGCGGTCGCGGGACAGGACCTCGACGCACAGGGCCGGCACACGATCGATGGGCCCCTCGTGGTCGCGCGCGAGGTGGCCGAAGAGCACGAAGGCGTCCGGCTGCAGGATGCGGCCCTCGCCGAAGCGGACGTCCAGCGGGGACTGGCCCACCACGACCTCTTCGCCCGCCGGACGCGCCCGCGCCCAGAGCCGGAGCGCGAGCACGAGGCGTCCAAGTACCTCCTGGTGCCCGTAGCTGGGCGCTGGGGACACGATGACCTCTCCGTCGATCAACTCGATGTGATCCATCGACTCGGGCAGCGCCAGGAACTCGGCCTCCGAGACGAAGGTGGGCAGGGGGCGACTCATGCCCAAACCATAGCAGCAGGGCGCCGGTCGCGCACCGCGCTCACCGCCGACGCCGCGGGTGGGCGCCTTCGTCGAACTTCGTGTCCAGCAGCACCGCGCCCGTCCAGGTGACGTCCTCGAGCTGGGCCCCCCGCAGGTCGGCGCCCGTGAGATCGGCGCGCTCGAAGCTGGCGCCGGTGAGATCGGCGTCGCGGAAGGACGCCTTCTCGAAGTTGCCGCCCGTGAGATCGGCTTCGAGCAGGGCGGCCCGCCCGAAGGTGGCCCAGCGCCCGCGCACGCCGCGGAGCGAGGCGCGGGTGAGATCGGCGTCGTAGAAGGCCACGCCCTCGAGATCGGCGCCGTCGAGCTTCGCCTCGGCGAACCGTGCACGCTCGGCCGATCCCAGGGCCAGCACCAGGCGCTCCGCCAGGATCTGGTAGCCGGTGGCGTCGTCGAGTCGCGCGTGCGCGAGGAAGGCACCGTCGAGCGTGACGCCGTCGAGGTGGGCCTGCGACAGGTCGGCCCCCTCCATCTGCGCCTCGCTCAGATCGGCCTGGTCCAAGCGCGCACCCCGCCCGATCATGCCCGGCTCGCAGCGCAGGCCGGCGAGCTCGGCGCCCTCGAGCCGCGCCTCGGTGAGGTCGACGCGCGGGACCACGCGCCCCGCCTTCAGGTGTGCCGCGAGCGCGTCGCGCAGGGACTCCGCCACCTCAGCCTCGCTTGCCGTAGAGCTTCTCGTGGGTGGCCTCGTCGATGGGCACGATGCACCCGAGGGCGTGCTTCGGCCCCTTGGCGAAGACCGGGCGTCGATGGCGATCGAAGCTCAGGTCGGCGAAGACGCCCGACGCCGCCAGGTGCGCCATGGCCGCTGCCTGCCGCGCGGCCACGTCCTCGGGTGAGCGGCTCCATGGCTCGGCGCCGAGATCGAGGCGGACGCCGCCCCAGTCCTGCCACGTGACCTCGACGTCGGGCGTGGCGTCGATCACCGCGCGCCCGATCCGCTCCACATAGTGCGGGCCCAGCCAGGTCCGCGTCGCCAGGCCGGCCGGGCCCGTGCGCCAGGCGTCGACCGGAAAGAGCATGCCCCGGCGGATGTAGAGGGCCGTCGGCGCGTCCGGCGCCTCGGGGAAGGCCGGCGACCGGTGCAGCAGCCCGATGTTGGGCCGGTAGGCGGCGACCAGCCGGTCGGCCAGCGCGAACAGCGCCGGGTAGTGACGCTCCGACAGCTTCGGGTCGACATGCCAGATCAGGCCCGGGCGCTGGGTCAGGGGCACCCGCACGTCATACTTGGGCGCCTTGCGGCGGCCCCAAAGCACCACCGACGCCGGTCGCGGCAGGTTCACCCGCGCCTCGGCGAGCGCCGCCTCGCGATCGAAGGGCGGCTTGCGTCGCTCGCTGGTGCTCCACCAGTCGGGCGCGAAGTCCGCGTCGTTCACGAAGACGTCGAGCACCTCGCGCAGCACCTCGGGGTCGAAGAAGGGCCGCTCGCCGTAGAGCGCGCCGTCCACGCGGAAGGTGTCGAAGGCCATGCCGGCACTCTCTCTAGTCGGCGGGCGCCCAGGCGCCGCTCGCCTTGTCCCAGGTGTGGGTCACGGTGCCGTCCGGATCGGTGAAGTGAACGTCGGAGCCCTCGGCGAGGGCGCCGCTCGGACGCGGCTCCGGTGGCGAGCCGCCCAGGTTGGGTCGGTCGCTCGACATCGACGTCACGTGGCTCGCGTCGGGCGCGGCGTCGGGGTGGCTCTGCGCCAGGTCCCGTTGCGCGCGCGCCTGGGCGGTGTCGTAGGCGACCTGACCGCCCTCGCCCGTGAAGTGCTTGTGGTCGTGGACGGTGTCGATCCGCCCGGCGGCGTCGCGCCCGATGCTGTCCGGCCGCGTGGTGACCGGCCTTCCCGTCGCGGGATCGTCGAAGGTGTGCGTGACCGGTTCGGGGCCGTTGTTGTTGCTCAGCGGTTGGCCGAGGTGGTCGCCGACGCCTTGGCGCCCCGCGCTCTCCTGCGCGCCGCCGCGCTCGCGATTGTTGCGCAGCCGGTCGTTGCTCGCCTGCCAGTCGTCGCGCGGCATGGGCTCGTCGCCGTTGAGTTGGCGCTGCTCCTGGTGGCGCTCGTAGCGCACGTCGTCGGCCGACCGTTGATTGGGCGCGCCGTCGATGCGATCGCGGTACTGCTGCTGCCGCTCGGGCGAGATGCGCGGCGGCTCGCTCACCGGCGAGCCGGGCTCGTGCGGGGCGGTGCCGGGCTGCCGGGGCGGCTCCTCGCCGTGCTGCCTCGGGGGCAGCCCCGGATCGTCGTGCACCAGGCCCAGCGGATCGACGCGGTGCACCGGGTCGCCGCCGGCGTAGGTGTAGGGGTTGAAGCCGCCGCTCACGCCCAGCGGATCGGGGCTCAGGTAGCGGCCCCAGGCGGGCAGGTACCAGCGGAAGCGGTTGAAGCAGAGCCCCGTGACGGGATCGGCCCACATGCCCGGCAGTGTCAGTCGCTGATCGAAGCCGCGATCGTGCGCCCGACACACCCCGTAGGCGTCGTACTCGCCGATCCAGGCCACGCCGCCCTCGTCGGTGACCGCCGCGATGACGGCGCCGCGCGCGTCGGTCAGCAGACGGCGCAGCCCGCCGCCCCAAGGCCCCTCCACCCAGGCCGCCCAAGGCGTCGAATCTGCAGGCTCCAGGCGCAGATAGCGCACGCGCGTCCCGTCGGGGCGATCCTCCGCGGCCAGGGCGTTGCCGTCCCAGGCGAAGGTCCAGCGGCGCGGTCGCCCACGCACCGGATCACAGACCCGCTCGGCCAGCCGACCCAGGGCGTCGTAGTGGTAGCGCACCACCGCGCCGTCGGGCATCTCGACCTCGGCCAAGCGCCCGAGCGCGTCCCACCAGAGCCGCTGCTCGCCGCCCTCGCCCGCCTCGCCGACGTCCAGGTGCCTCGCCACCACGCGTCCGCGCGCGTCGTAGCTCACGGGGCCGGCCGTGTCGCGCGTGATCCGCTGCCCCGGCCCGTAGCCGAAGCCCGGCACGAGGCGGTTGCCGCCCGCGTCGTAACGCTCGCCGAGCCGCCCGTCGCGGTCGAAGTCGAAGCGGTGCTGCCAGCCCTTGCCCGCCGTCAGCGTGAGCCTCTCCTCGGTGCGCCGGCCGTGGGCGTCGGCCAAGGCGTCGTAGGCGGCCACCGGGCGCCCCGCCGAATCGAAGAGCGACCAGCCCAGGCCGTCGCCCAGGACCCGCGCACCCGAGGGCGCGATCGAGGCGCCGCCGTCCACCTGCCACAGGCCGCCGGGGGTGCCGACCGCCGTGGGCTCGCCGTGCGCGTCCCGCTTGATCTCGAAGACGACCGGCTCGACGTTCAGCGCGCCGATCTCGAAGCGCTGCAGGCGCCCGGTGGCCCCGAAGCGACGCCGCACGCGGGCGTTGGGGCCGACCTCTTCGAGGATGCGACCGTCGGCGGCGCGGCGGACCGCCACGCGCCGTTCGCCCGACTCGGGCCCGCCCCCCGCTCGACGCGTCGCGGCGCCCGCCGGGTGCTCGATGGCCTCGAGCCAGCGCCCCAGCGGATCGCGGTCGAAGGTCTGGCGAACGCCGTCGCTGGTCTCGATCTCGGCCGGCCGCCCCGCCGCGTCGTTGGTGTAGCGCACGCGCTCGGCGCCCGGGCTGCGCTGCTCGACGAGGTGCCCGGCGGGGTCGCGCACGAAGCGCTCGACGACGCCGTCGTCGGTGATCTGCCGCACCAGCCGGCCGTCCTTGTCGTAGGCGTAGCGATAGCCGCGGCCGGCGTCGTCCCGATGCGCCTCGAACAGGGCGTCGGAGCCGCGCGTGGTCCGCAGCACGCGCCCTTCGGGGGTGCGCCGCGCCAGCACGCGGTCCATGGCGTCCGTCTCGGTGAGCCAGACCTGCCCGGCGCGGTCGGTGTGCTCGGCCACCTTTCCCTTGGCGGTGAAGCGCCAACGCGCGACGTGACCGTCGGGATCCGTCCGCTCGATCAAGCGGCCGAGCGCGTCGTGCCGCAGCGTCGTGGCGGCGCCGCCCGTGACGCTGCGCTGGCGCCGCCCCAGGCCATCGTAAGCGTGCTCGGTCACCACCTCGGCGCCCGGCGCGCCGTGGCTCTCGCGCACGGCGTCGCCCGCCTCGTCGTAGGTGAAGGTGTGCTCGGTCTTGTCGGGGCGCACCTCGGCCACCAGCAGCCCGCGCTCGTCGAAGCGGCGCAGCGTCTCGGTGCCATCGGCGTGCCGCGTACGGATGGGGTTGCCGCCCGCGTCGTGCGCGTGGCGCGTCACCGCCCCCCCCGGATCCTCCTCGCTCACCAGCCAGCCGCGCGCGTCATGGTCCCAGCGATGCTTGGCGCCGTCAGGCAGCGTCTTCTCGGTCAGCCGGCCGTGCTCGTCCCACTTGAAGGCCGTGGCGGCGCCGTTGGCGTCCATCTCCTCGGCCACGTTGCCCGCCTCGTCGAAGGTGGTGTGCGTGGCCCCGCCCTCGCGGTGCAGGAGCGTCACCACCCGGCCGAGGTCGTCGTACCGGTAGAACTCCTTGGCGCCGGTGTGATCCTGAACCACCGTCATCTTGGCCATGGGCTGGTAGTCGAAGGCGCAGTAGGCGTGCAGATCCTCGCCGTAGGTGACGATGCAGCGGCCCTGCGAGTCGTAGTGGAAGTACCAGGTGTAGCCGCCCGGCTCGACCTCACGCACCACGCGGCCGCCCGTGTCGTAGGCGTAGCGGCGCACGTTGCCGACGGCGTCGGTGGTCTCGGCGAGGCGACCGTCGTCGTCGTAGGCGTAGCTGCGCAGGCGGCGCTCGGTCCAGCTCGCCCCGGTGGTGGCGACCTCGATCCCCTCCAGGCGGCCGGCCGCGTCGTAGATCAGGTCGAGGCGCCGACCGGCCGCGTCGACGATCGCGTCGGGCACCAGGCTCGCGGCGTCGGCGTCGGGGTAGTGGACGCTGACCATGTTGCCGTGGCGATCGAACCACGCCACCAGCCGGGCGAGGCCGGGCGCGTGCTCGACGTAGCGCGACGTGACGCCGTCGCGGTCCCGGACGTCCCAGGTGTCGCGATCGGCGCGGCACAGCTCGAGCCGCTCGGCGCCCGCGTAGTGGAAGGCCCCCAGATCGTCCAGATAGGGGAAGCGCACCACCCGCATCTCGGCGTCGTGCAGGGCCCAGAAGTGCGTCGCGGCCTTGGGGTCGGCGAGCCCCTTCCTCGGCTTGGCGCCCGTCCAGTGCAGCGTGAGGTAGGACTCGAAGGACAGCCGCCACCCGACGCCCAGGACGCCGCCCCAGGCCACGCCCCCGACCTTCGAGTTGTAGTTGCGGTCGATCTTCAGGGGCATCGGCCCGGGCAGCTCGAGATCAGTGAGCTTGTCGAAGAGCGTGCCGCTCACCGGATCGACCGGGTGGCCGAGCGCCGGGTTGTCGCACTGGGGCCGCGCCGGCGCGTTGCCGGGGCCGTCGGCGTTGGGCACCGACGCGCGCGAGTTGTTCAGGTTGTCGGGGCTGCCGGGCGCCACGTGCTCGGCCGTCGGGCTCTTCTTGCCGGCCAGGCCCTTGCCCAGCGCGTGCCCGGCCGCGCCGAAGACCGCCGCCCACGCGAGCTGCTCGACCACCGCCGCCAGGTCGATGCCGACCATCACGTTGCTCGACGCGATGACCATGGCGTTGGGCACGATGGGCAGATCGCTGCAGGTGTTGCAGAAGGGCATCGTGCCCATGCTCATCGGGGTGTCTTCGGCCAGCACGTTGGGCGAGCCGATGGTGATGCTTCCGTTGGCGATGGGATAGGGCAACAGCCCCGCCAGCATGCCCATGAAGGCGCCGAAGGACTGGAACATGGGGAAGGCCCGCATGAACCAGCGCTCGGCGGCCCCCCCCGCGTCGTCCGCGCCGGCGAGGAGCACGCTCTCGGGCGTGGCGCTCCCGACGAGTGACCCGAGCAGGCCGGCCACCATGCTGCCCGCGGCGATGATCGCCGGCAGGAACCCCGCCACGATGGCGGCCGTGATCAGCCCGCGGAAGGTGATCGGCATCGGCGTCCACGGCAGGGGCAGGCTGGGCGGCATGTGGCAGCCCACCGCCGTGGCGCCCGCGCCCGCCGCCGGGGTGCCGTTGATGAGCACCGTGCCCTTGGTGTCGATCATGATCGGGTTGATGAAGCCGTGGGGCATCATCGGGAAGGGCGCGGGGATGGCCGGCGGCGTGGGCAGCGCGCCGTGGAAGTCCAGGCCCATGATCACGTCGAGGCTCTTGGTGCACTGGAACGTGAATGTGCCTGGGTTGAGCGCCACCTGACCCGCCAGGAACTGAATGAGCGAGGCGCGGCCGAGCCCCTTGCCCTTGTCCTGGTCCTTGCCGATGAGGATCATCGACGCCTTCTGCTTGATCATCCCCGCCTGCAGTGAGATCGGCCCGCCGCTGTTCAAGGCGAAGACGCCGTCGGCCTGCACCTCGAGCGAGGCGCCGATGATCGTCAGCGGTCCCGAGGGGCCGCTGTTCTCGGTGCGGAAGGCCTTGGCCTTGATGGTCGACTTGCCGGTGATGGTGCGCGTCACCGGCCCCTTGAGCTCCATCTCGAGCGTCGGCTCGACCTGGGCCTTGACGCTGCCGATGTTCACGCCGGTCGAGCCGCTGGAGTGGCTGTAGACCTTGCAGGTCACCGACAGGTTGGGCGTGCTGATCGTGGCCGAGCTGCCCGCGCTCTGCGTCAGCGTCTTCGCCTTGTAGGTGCGGCTGCCCGTGACGCTGATCTGGTGCTGCTTCGTGACGTTGATCGTCGTGTTCTGGGTCGAGTGCACCACGAAGTCGACGCACGCGAAGCGCACCTTCCCCTCGGGCGCCATGAGCGTGATCGTGCCGCTGTCGGCCTTCCAGTGGATGTGCTTCTGGGGCACGTCGAAGCGTGTGTGGAGCTTCTGCTTGCCGTCGTGAAACTCGATGTACCCGCCGTCGGAGCCATCGTTGAAGATCCACTGATGCCCGGCGCGGCTCTGGAAGAACTTGTGGTCGTTCTTGCCATCGGCGTTGCCCGGCCCGGGCGGGGCGTCCTTGCCGTTCCACAACGAGCCGACCACCATCGGCTGGTTGATGTCGCCGCGCTCGAAGAGGACGAGCACCTCGTCGCCCACCTCGGGGCGGATGAAGTTACCGCGGCTCTTGCCCCCCTGATCGGCGACGACCCGGCACCAGTGGCTCTCCTCGGCGTCGGCCATCCACGGAAAGCGCACCTTGATGCGACCCTGTTGCTCGGGGTCGTTCAGGTTGGTGACGACCGCTACAGCGGCCCCGGGGAAGCGGCGAGGATTCACGGCGGCTCACTCTATCGCAATCAGCCGGCGCCGAGAACGGCTCGATCCTCGGCGGTTGTCGTCGTGTCGCGGAAGGCCCGCGGCCATCGGCCCTCGACCATCAGCCCTCGGCGCACCGCGCGCGAATCGCAGGCCCGCGCGCGCCTGCACCGCCACGGACCGCCTGCACGGGCCTGACCGCCGAGGACAGGACGCCGAGAGCCTGTCATGAGATCGATCGGGCCGCTCACGGGTGGCCCCCGGTCAACAGCTCGATGGGGAAGCCGGTGTCGAGCAGCTTGCACGGCAGCTCCGGTTTGCCGTCGATCTCGAACCCGATGAGCCCCATCTGATCGACCGAGAGGCCCTCGGGCGCGGGCAGCGCGCCGCGCCAGATCACCTGCAACAGCATGCGGTCGGGCTCGATGATCAGGGTGTCGACCTTCAGCGGCACCGCCTGCAGCCCCCGGCCGAAGTCGAACTTCAGGCGCGGGCGGTCGGCGGGCAGGCGAAAGCGCAGCTCCTCGTGCGTCGGGTGAACGTGGGTCAGCACCACGCCCTCGCCGCCCACCGGGTGCGGCATCACCTGCCCCTCGGGGGCGCTGTTGAGGAAGCCCGGCTGCATCTCGCGGAACGGCAGCGCGGCGGCGGCGCCCGGCGGCGGGTTCTTGTGCAGCATCTCCCAGAGGGGGCGGACCGAGGGATCCAGGCCCGCCATCTGCGCGCGCGGTGCCCAGAAGCGCGGGACGACACCGAATCCCCACGGGTGGGGGCCGGTGGTCCAGTCGCGCAGGTCAACCTTGAGCGCGTCGAGCGAGAGCGGGCGGTCGGGGTCCTCGAGGTTGGGCAGCGCCCCCCAGCGGTCCACGTCGTCCATCCCCGGCATCGGCGCGGCCCAGTAGCCCACGCCCGATGGGTTGGCCGCGTGCGGGATCGGGCCCGTGGGGAAGCCTTGGTCGATGCCACCGTAGGCGACGTCCCAGCGCAGGGGCATGACCGGGAAGGGGCGCGCGCCCGTCATCTGCGCCCGCTTCGCGCCCAGCGGCCACCAGGCCGAGCGGTCGCCCACCACCCGCACGCGCTTGTGCAGGACGTCGGCGATCTTCAGCTCGGCGACGCAGGTCGTGGCCTCGCCGCCCGGCGGGTAGCAGTGCCCGTTGAGGATGACGTCGCAGGCCGGCTTGGGCGGACCCAGCTCGGTCTCGGCGTAGAGCGGCGTCTGCAGCGGGTTGGGATCGTGCTCGTAGAAGGCGTCCGAGAAGCGCAGCGGCGTCTGCCACCGCGTGGGCTGCGCGGGGGCGTCCTGCTCCAGGCGATAGGTGCGCTTGACGACAAGGTGGAAGGCCCGCAGACCCCGGGCGCCGCTCTCCGGCAGGTGCTGGATCTGATAGCCGTCGTGCTCGACGAAGTGCCGGGGCCGCGCGGGATCGCTGAGCTGCATCAGGCGGCTCTCATTGCTGCGCTGCCTTCATGGCGCTGCGGAAGGCCTTGACCGCCAGCTTGCGCGGGATGCCCGGGCCCGGCGGGGGCTCGGTCTTGGAGTTGAAGCTGATCTGGCCCGACTTCACGAGCACGTTGCCCGACTGGACGATGACGGTCTCGCCCAGCATCGAGAACGAGGCCTTGGCCTGCACGTCGAACATGGCCGTCTGGATGGTCACCGCCGCGCTGGCGTCGAGCGAGACCTGCGGGGCGTGCAGCTTGGCGTCGGCGATGGTCCAGGTGCGGCTGTCCGCCTTCTCGTAGACGTAGTCCGCCTTCAGATCGAGCTTGCCGCAGGTGTCGGTGGTGGCGCCCTGGACGACGATCTTGTCTTCCTTCTGCTGCGTGGTCTTCACGCTGGCCGATCCGCCGCCCACGCTCATCGAGCTCGAGGCGCTCAGGCTGACCACCTTGGCGGTACCGGTCAGGCTGGTCGACGCCGTCCAGGACTTGCTGGTGCCAGCGGCCTCGACGGCGGCCTTCGCCACGGTGGTCGACTCGTTGCCGCCCACGCTGCGGCTGGCGTTGTTGCTGGCGGTCATCACGACGTCCTTGGCGAGCAGGCTGATCTTGCCCTGCGGCGCCTCGACGTGGATGTCGCCGGTCTTGGCGGTCACGGTGATGGCGTTCGACGCGGAGTCCCAGCGCACGATGTTGTTGAGCGAGCTGTCGTTGAGCTGGATGAACTCGGCGCCGGGGGTGTCATCGAAGTGCAGCTTGTGGCCGCTTCGCGTCTCGATGACCTTGTGGTGGTTCGATCCGTCGGGATCGCCCGGCTCGGGCGGCTCGTCCTCGCCGTTCCACGTGCCGCCGATGACCAGCGGCTGGTGCACGTCGCCCAACTCGAAGACCACGAGCACCTCGTCGCCCACCTCGGGCATGAAGAAGAGGCCGCGCTGCTTCCCGGCGTAGGGCTGCACCAGGCGCGCCCAGTGGCTCTGCTCCTCGTCGTCGAGCCAGGGAAAGCGCACCTTCACGCGACCCACGTCGAGGGGGTCCTTGTTGCTGGTGACGAGGGCCGGGTAGAGGCCGTCGAGCACGTCGTCGTTGCGCGCCACGGGACCTCCTAGCAGAGCTGGACGAGCTGGCCGTGCGCGGTGACGGCGCCCGTGCCCTCGAGTTGCACCATGCCACCTTGCAGCGTGAGCACCGCGGTGGTGATGAGGCCACCGTCACCGACCTTCAGGCCGAGCTTCGCGCCCGCCTGCAGGGTGATGGGGCCGTTGACCACGTAGGCCACCGCCTCTTCGGCGCGGATCTCCATCTGGGCCGCGGTGATGGTCTCGGCGGGCGAGGTGCGGCGGACCTCTTTGCTGATCACCTCGCGGCCCGACATGTTGCTCATCGTCAGGCCGCCGCTCACCGACACGCCGATGGTGTCGGCGGCGAGGCTCGATTGCGTCGCGCTGATCGAGGTCGAGGGGGCCGACACGCTCCAGGCGGGGCCGCCGTTGATGCTGTCGGGGCCCTTGATGCTCTCTTGGCGCGTGTCGCACGTCTCGTTCAGCGCGCCGTCCACCGTGTACGTGCTGCTGTTCTTGACGTCGATCTCGAGGTCCTTGCAGTTGACGGTCAGGGTGTCCTGCGGGGCCTCGAAGGTGATGTCGCCGGGCGCGGCGGTCAGGGTGATGCGATCCTGCGCCACGTCGATGACCAGGGAGCGCTCGCTCACGCCGTCGATCAGCGTGATCTTCTCGCCGCCGTCGGTGTCGTCGAAGACGACCTGGTGGCCGTTGCGGGTGCGCCAGACCTTGTGGTTGTTCTTGCCGTCCGGGTTGCCGGGCGGGGGCACGGCGTCCTTGCCGTTCCAGACGCCGCCCAGCACGTAGGGGTGGTCGGGCACGTTCCGGTCGAACACGACGACCACCTCGTCCCCCACCTCGGGCAACCAGAAGGTGCCGCGGCCAGCCCCCGCGTAGACCTGCGCGATGCGGGCCCAGTGGCTCTCCTCGGTGTCGTGCAGCCAGGGGAAGCGCACCTTCACGCGGCCCCAGCCGTCGGGGTCGGTGTTGTTGGTGACGATGCCGATGACCGCGCCGGCGGGGCGGTTGGTGTCCGTGCGCGCGTCGAGGCGCCGCAGTCGGTCCAACGGATCGTCGTCGCGGCCGCGCATCAGTCGATCGGCAGCACGAGCACGGGGGAGCGTGCCTGTGCCCCGCCGTGATCGACGTCGAAGAACAGCTCGCGCCAGGGGGGCTGCTCGGGGATCTTCCAGCGGCCGACGAGCTGCTTGCCGTTGCAGGTGGCCGAGACCTCGGCCAGGGGCAGCTCCTCGACCAGCGAGCGCACCGTGAACTTGACGGTGGCGCCCCGGGCGATGCCGTCGGCGGTGGCGACGAGCTCGACCGCCTGGCCTGGGCCGGCATCCGCGGGCACCCACTGGGGGCGGACGATGGCCACGACGTCCTCGTCGAAGGTGGCGCGCGCCATGCGCAGCGGGCGCGCGGGCGCGGCCATCACGGTGGAGGCGGGGGCTTCGGCGGCGGCCTCGCGCCGGCGCTCGAGGCGGGCCACGCGGTGCTTCACCTCG
>CALBMW010000506.1 GCA_937896275.1 uncultured Myxococcales bacterium | reverse complement strand
GCCCCCGGACTTGGGCACGAAGGGCAAGGCCTCGACGAGCGGCAGGCGCCGCGCCACCGACAGGACCAGTTGCTGCCGAAAGGCCAGGTCGAGCGGCGTGGCCATCGACACCAACCCTGCCACGCGCGCCCCGCGCTCGTGCGCCAGGACGATGCCGCAGAGGGCACCCATCGAGAGGCCCACGATGAAGACGTGCTCGTGCTCGGCGGCCAACAGGTCGAAGGCCCGGCGGGCCGTGGCCAGCCAGTCGGCCCAGCGGGTGTGCTGCAGGGCCTCGGGCCGCGTGCCGTGGCCGACCAGGCGGGGCGCCCGCACGCGATGCCCGCCGGCGGCGAGGGCCTCGGCGATGGGCAGCATCTCGTAGGGCGTGCTGGTCAGGCCGTGCAGGCAAAGGACCGCGGTCGGACCGCCCGGGATGTCGATGGGCCCACCGCGATCAGGTTCCGGCGTGGAGGTGCTGTCGAGCATGGGCTTGGGTAGCACGTCGGCGGGACCGCGGCAATCGGTGGCCGCGGGCACCGTGGCGGGCTGCGGGGAGCGCCCGCCACGCGCGAATCCGCCCCGGTGAGGGCGCGCCCGAGGCGCGGCGCGCGGAGAGCGATCTTGCGCGGCGTCGAGCGGGCAACTTAGGATGCCTCCGCCTTCGTCCGGGGATGGCGGCGCTGGCGATCGACGCGGGGGAGCAGGGGGATGACCGTAAGACTGGCACGCGCCTTCGGGGGCGCGTTCGCCGCAGTCGTCTGGTTGGCGACCGCCGGCGGCTGCACCGGCCCGACCGAGGGCCCTGCGCGGGGGGCGGCCGTATACGCCACCTGCCAGCCGTGCCACGGCGCCGACGGCGAGGGCAACCGCGTGGTCGAGGCGCCGCCCATCGCCGCTCTGCCGGGTTGGTACATCGAGGCGCAGCTGCGCAAGTTCCGCGAGGGCGCGCGCGGTGACCACCCCGCGGACTCGGCCGGCCTGAAGATGCGCGCCATGGCTCGCACGCTCTCGTCCGAGACGGACCTGATGGCGATGGTCGGCTATGTCTCCTCGATGCCGGCGACGAAGCCCGTCGCCGTGCTCACCGAGGGTGACGCCGCGCGAGGGAAGACGCTGTTCGCGGTGTGCGCGGCCTGCCATGGGCTCGACGGCGCCGGCAACGAGGCGCTCAAGGCCCCCCCGATCCGCGCCGCGGCCGACTGGTACCTCGTCGCCCAGATCCAGAAGTTCCGCGCGGGTATCCGCGGCGCCGATCCGCTGGACCTGACCGGGCAGCAGATGGCCCCGATGGCCAAGACGCTGCCCGATGAGCAGGCCGTGTACGACGTGGTCGCCCACATCGTGACGCTCGCGCGCTGACGGCGCGCAGACACCGACCGGAGCCCTCGAGGACACCATGGCCGAGCCGCCCGAGCCCGAGACCTTCGCCCGCAACACCTTCTGGCTGACGATGATCGGCGTCGCGCTCTACGCGGCCGCGGTCATCATCTTCATCCTCTGATTTCGAGCGAGGGCCCCGCATGATCGAGACCTTCCTCGCGCAGGCCTCCACCTACGCCAAGGACATCGACAACCTCTTCACCCTGATCGCGGTCCTGGTGGGCTTCTGGCTGTTGGTGGCCGAGGGCATCTTCTTCTACTTCATCTTCCGCTTCCGAGCGCGGGACGGGCAGAAGGCCGAGTACATCACCGGCGAGGAGAAGCACCAGAAGCGGTGGATCAACATCCCGCACGTGCTCGTGCTGCTGTGCGACGTGGCGATCATCATCGCCGCGGTGAGGGTCTGGGTGGACGTGAAGCAGACCCTGCCACCCGCCGAGGAGACGATCCGCGTCATCGGCCAACAGTGGGCGTGGACCTTCATGCTGCCCGGGGCCGACGGCAAGCTCGACACCCCGGACGACATCGTCACGGTCGATGAGCTGCACATCGAGGTGGGGCGCAGCTATCAGTTCGAGTTGCAGGCGAAGGACGTGCTGCACAGCTTCTCGGTGCCGGTCTTTCGGCTGAAGCAGGACGCCATCCCCGGCCGCACGATCCTCGGCTGGTTCAAGCCGATCTTGACCGGCGTGTACGACATCCAGTGCGCCGAGATCTGTGGTATCGGCCACGGCATCATGGGCGCGCGCGTGCACATCGAGGACGCCGAGCAGCACGCGCTGTGGCTCTCGAGCCATCAGCCCGTGCAATACGCCGCGGCGCAGCCCTGAGCGGGCATCGCCCGGAGCACGGACCTCGGGAAGAAACCTCCGGAACACCCCCGGAACGACACCCGGTACCCGACGGAGCAAGATCGATGGCTTCCACGGCCGACCACGCCGACCACGCCGACCACGCAGGTGACGCGGGCCACGCGCACCACGAGCCAGGCTTCGTGAAGAAGTATCTGTGGTCGACGGACCACAAGATGATCGCGATGCAGTACCTGTTCACCGGGATGGTGATGGCGCTCATCGGGGGCTACTTCGCCTACGCCTTCCGCATGCAGATGGCCTTCCCGGGTCAGCATGTGCCGGGCTTCGGCTTCATGGCGCCCGGCGAGTACAACGGGCTCGTCACCAGCCACGGCACCATCATGATCTTCTGGGTCGCGATGCCCGTGCTGCTCGCGGCCTTCGGCAACTTCTTGATCCCGTTGATGATCGGCTGCGACGACATGGTCTTCCCGCGGCTGAACCGGCTGTCCTACCAGATCTTCTTGATCAGCGCCGTGGTGCTCGTCGCGTCCTTCTTCGTGCATGGCGGACCCTTCGGCGGCGCCTGGACCGCCTACCCGCCCCTGTCGGCCAAGGCGGAGTACAACCTGACGCCGCTCGGGGCGACGCTGTGGCTCGTCGCGGTGGCGCTGGAGTTCGTGGCCTTCCTCCTCGGCGGCATCAACTTCGTGACGACCGCGATGAACGCCCGCGCCCCTGGGATGCGCATGTGGGACATCCCCATCGTCATCTGGATGATCGTGCTGGCCAGCATCATGTTCATGGCGTCGGTGGGCCCGCTGGTGGCCGGCGCGGCGATGCTGTTGTTCGATCAGACGCTGGGGACGGCCTTCTACGATCCGGCGCGGGGCGGCGATCCCATCCTGTGGCAGCACCTGTTCTGGTTCTTCGGGCACCCCGAGGTGTACGTCGTGCTGCTGCCGGCCCTGGGCATCGTGGCCGAGGTGATGACCGTCTTCGCCCGCAAGAAGCTCTTCGCCTACAAGACCGTGCTCTACACCGCCATCGCCACGGGCATCCTGGGCTTCTTCGTCTGGGCCCACCATCAGTTCATCGCCGGCATCGACCCGCGCATGGCCAACGTGTTCACGGTCACCACGGTGCTGATCTCGGTGCCCATCGGCGAGATGTGCTTCGTCTACATCGCCACCTTGTACGGCGGCTCGATCCGGCTGACGACGCCCATGCTGTGGGCCCTGGCGTTCCTGGCCGAGTTCCTCATCGGCGGCGTGACCGGCATCTTCCTCGGCGCGAGCGGCTCGGACATCTACCTGCACGACACCTACTTCGTGCTGGCCCACTTCCACTACACGTTCTTCCCGATCGCGATCATCGCGGTGTTCGCGGGCATCACCTACTGGTACCCCAAGATGTTCGGACGGATGCTGAACGAGACCCTGGGCAAGATTCACTTCTGGATCACGATCGTCGGCTTCAACATGGCCTTCATCCCGCTCTTCATCTGCGGGGCGGCCGGCGATCACCGACGGATCTACGACTACTCGAGCTTCCCCGACCTGGCGAAGCCCTACCTGCAGAACCTGCGGATCCTGGCGACGGTCGGGACGATCGTCATCCTGTTCGGGCAGATCTTCTTCCTGATCAACTTCTTCCGCAGCCTGCGCGGCGGCCCGGTGGCGGGGCCCAACCCCTGGCGGGCCAATACGCTGGAGTGGACGGTGCCCTCACCGCCGCCGCACGGAAACTTCGCCGTGATGCCGACGGTGTACCGCGGTCCCTACGAGTACAGCGTGCCCGGCCGCGAAGAGGACTTCTGGCCGCAGAACCTGCCGGACTGACCGGCCAACCGAGGTAACCATGAAGCCGATCGCCACAACCCGCAGCGCGACGGGGATCCCCACGGGCCGCCTGGCCCTCTGGTGGGTCGTCGGCTCGGAGATCGTCATCTTCGGCGGGCTCCTGGCCAGCTACATCATGCACCGCATCGGTCACCCCGAGTTCGGGGACTACGCGGCGCACACCAACACCTGGGCCGGCGCGCTCAACACCTTCGTGCTGTTGACCTCGTCGCTGTTCGCGGTGCTGGCCCACCAGGCGGCCGAGAAGGGCGACGGCCGCAAGGCCCATCGCTTCCTCTGGTACACGATCGGGGGGGCGGTGACCTTCCTCGTGGTGAAGGGCTTCGAGTGGACCCACGAGATCCACCAGGGCTACACGATCACCGCCAACGCGTTCTGGTCGTTTTACTACACGGCGGCGGGGCTGCATGGGCTGCACGTGATCGCGGGCGCCATCGTGATGGGCGTCGTGGCCCACAAGGCGAAGCGCAACGAGGAGCTGCAGCGCGTCGAGCTGGTGGGCATCTACTGGCACTTCGTCGACATCGTCTGGATCTTCCTGTTTCCCCTGCTCTACATCGCGAAGTGAGGGCTCGATGAGCGCATCGCCCGAGGCCGCGGACGGCCACCACACGAACTACGTGAAGATCTGGGCCATCCTGCTGGTGCTGCTGGTGATCAGCGTGCTGGGGCCGCTGCTCGGGCACCGGACGCTGACGCTGGTCACCGCGTTCGGCATCGCGGGCGTGAAGGCCTACATCGTGGCCGCGCACTTCATGCACCTCAAGACGGAGCTGAAGATCGCCAGCTACATCCTGGTGACGATGGTGGCGCTGATGGTCCTGCTCTTCATGGGCGTGTCGCCCGACGTGATGAAGCACGACGGACGGAACTGGAACAACGACGCCGCGAAGGCCGAGACGCACCGGGCCGAGAGCGCCCACTCGGCCGCCGGAGCAGAGCATTGAGCGCGGCCTCCGAGGCGGTGGCACCGGCCGCGCCGTCGGCCGCCCCGGGCCCGCCGCGCAGCGAAGAACGGCGGCGCACCGGCGTGCCTCACGCGGTCATGGGCACCCTCATCTTCATCGTGACCGAGCTGATGGTCTTCGCGGGCATGGTGAGCGCCTTCAACATCGTGAAGTCGCGCTCACCCGCCGAGTGGTGGCCGCCGCCCACGCAGCCCCGGCTGCCGGTGGAGGCCACCGCGGTCAACACGGGCGTGTTGCTGCTCAGCGGCGTGGTGATGTTCTTGGCCGCCCGCGCCTGGTCCAAGGATCCCGCCCGCGGGGTGCGCCTGCTGCGCGTGGCGGTGGGGCTCGGCGCGACCTTCGTGATCGTGCAGGGCACCGAGTGGTACCTGCTCATCGAGCAGGGCCTGAGCATGACCGTCAGCGCGCACAGCGCGTTCTTCTGCCTGATCATCGGCTGCCACGCGCTGCACGCGATCGGTGCCCTCGTGGCGCTGGTCTGGGTGCTGCGGCGCATGGGCCGCGGGGTGGCCACGCAGGGGCAGTTCCAGGCGGCGCAGGCCTTCTGGTATTTCGTGGTGGGCGTCTGGCCCATCCTCTACGCGCGGGTGTACCTGCTGTGAGCGTGCGTCGCGTGGCCGCGTTCTCGCTGTGCTGGCTCTCGGCGGCGGCGTGCTGGCTGCCGGCGGCCGCCCTGGCCTGTCCGGTGTGCTACGACCCGCGCGATCCGAGCCAGGCCGCCTTCGTGGCGGGCACGGCCCTGTTGACCTTGGTGCCGGTGGCGGCCATCGCGGGCGTGGTCGCCTACGTCTGGCGTCGCAGCCGCGCCGTCGAGCGTGGCGACGATCCGGGCCGCGGACCGCTGCCCTGATCGAGCCCCCCCCCCCCCCCCGCCCACGCCAGCCCAGCCCCGCCCGGCTCAGGCGTGGGTCGCGGGCTCGACCAGCGCGCTGAAGCCCCCCGCGTCCAGCGTCTCGACCTCCAGCAGCCGCGCGGCCACCCGCTCGAGGTCCTCGCGGTGCTCGCTCAAGATGCGCTGGGCGTCGGCGTAGGCCGCGGCGAGCAGGGCGCGCACCTCGTCGTCGATCAAGGTGGCCGTCGTGTCCGCGCAGTCCTGCTGCGTGTGCTCCCCGTTCGTCGACCCGCGGGCGGGCCCGTTGCGCAGGCCGCAGTGCAGCAGGCCCAGCGACTCGCTCATGCCGTACATGGTGACCATGCGCCGCGCCAGCACCGTGGCCTTCTGCAGGTCGTCCTCGGCGCCGGTGCTGACGTCGCCGAAGAGCAAAGCCTCGGCGGCGCGGCCCCCGAGCAGGCCGCGCATGCGATCGAGCAGCTCGTCGCGTGTCATCACGTAGTGATCCTCGCCGGGCAGCTGAAGGGTGTAGCCCAGCGCGGCGTGCCCGCGCGGCACGATGCTGATCTTGTGAACAGGATCGGCGCCGGGGCAGTGCCAGGCCACCAGCGCGTGGCCTGCCTCGTGACCCGCCACCCGGCGCCGCGTCTCGGGGTTCAGCCGCCGGCTCCTGCGCTCGGGCCCGGCCACGACCTTCTCGACCGCCGTCTCGAGATCGGCCTGCGTGATGGTGTGTTGGCCCAGTCGCGCCGCCAGCAGGCTGGCCTCGTTGAGGACGTTGGCCAGATCCGCGCCCACGAGCCCCGGCGTGCCGGCCGCCAGTCGCGCCAGATCCACGTCGTCGGCGAGGGGTTTGTTGTGGGCGTGGACGCGCAGCACCGCCTCGCGCCCCGGCCGGTCCGGGGCGTCGACGACGACCTGGCGGTCGAAGCGGCCGGGGCGCAGCAGGGCCGCGTCGAGCACGTCGGGTCGGTTGGTGGCCGACAGGACGATCACGCCCTCGTTGGCGCTGAAGCCGTCGAGCTCGACCAGCAGCTGGTTGAGGGTCTGCTCGCGCTCGTCGTTGGCGGTGCCCAGGTGGACGCCGCGCTGCCGGCCGATGGCGTCGAGTTCGTCGATGAACACGATGCACGGCGCGCGCTTCTTGGCGTTCTCGAACAGGTCGCGGACCCGCGAGGCGCCCACGCCGACGAACATCTCGACGAAGTCGCTGCCGCTGATCTCGAAGAAGGGGACGCCCGCCTCGCCGGCGACCGCGCGCGCCAGCAGGGTCTTGCCCGTCCCGGGCGGGCCCACGAGCAGGACCCCCTTGGGGATGCGCGCGCCCAGCGCCACGTAGCGGCCCGGGTTGCGCAGGAAGTCGACCACCTCCTCGAGCTCGGCCTTGGCCTCGTCACAGCCCGCGACGTCCTCGAAGGTGACCCCGGTGTGCTCGGCGACCAACCGCGCGTGGCTCTTGCCGATGCTCAGCATCGAGCGCGCCTGACCCCCCGCGCGACGCATGAGGAAGGCCCACAGCGCCACCAGCAAGGCCAGGGGCAGGATCCAGGCCACCAGCAGCTTCGCGAGCCCGCTCGTGCGCTCACCGCGATACTCCACGCCGCGCGCGTCGAGGTTCGCGACGAGGGTCTCGTCGGAGACGCGCACCGATCGGAACAGCCAGGTGTCCTCGTCCTTCGCGCCCGGCGGGCGGACGACGCCCCGCAGCTCGGCCTCGCCCACGATGACCTGCTCGATCTCACCGCGCTCCAGCCGTGCCTTGAACTCGCTGTAGGGGATGGCCTTGCCCCCGGCGTCGGGGGAGAAGCCCCGCCACATCGCGAGCAACAGCAGGGACAGGGCGACCCACGTGAGCACGGTCGGCTGCCGCGGACCGCTCTGGGGGGCTGGGGTCTTCACGCGCCGGGGCTCGGGGGCATCGATACCTCCGGGGGCCACCCGTTGCTCCATCGCCCAGACTGCGCAGCATCCGTGCCGGACACGGCGCGCGCGGCGATCGGCGGCCCGTCGTGGGGCGCATGAGCGGGCTCGCGCCGATCCGTACCGAATCTGTAGCGACCGTCGGCCAGAAGCCGAGGTCGGGGCGTGACGCCGCGTGGCGGAGCGGCTACGGTGCGCGGATGCGGACCCCGATCCTGCTGCTGCTGCTGAGCCTGCTGCCTGCCTGCGACGACGCCGCGACCGGCCGGGCGGTCGACGCCCCGGGCCCAGCGGCCGCGCAGGCGCCGACGCTCACCCACCAGGGCGCCCCCAGCGACGGGGCCCCGCGCCCGTCGATGGCAGCCGCGCGATGACCTCTCGCCTGGAGTTGCCGGTCGGCCCCGATCAGCGCCCGCGCTGCCCCTGGGGACTGTCGACCGCCGACTACACCGCCTACCACGACGCCGAGTGGGGCTTCCCGGTCGACGACGACCAGCGGCTGTTCGAGAAGCTCTGCCTCGAGGGCTTCCAGGCCGGCCTGAGCTGGCTGACCATCCTGCGCAAGCGAGACAATTTCCGGAGTGCTTTCGCGAACTTCGACGCCGAGCAGGTGGCGCGCTTCGACGAGTCCGACGTGGCGCGCCTGCTGGGCGACGCGGGCATCGTGCGCCACCGCGGCAAGATCGAGGCGACCATCGGCAACGCGCGCGCGGTGCTCGAGCTGCGCGCCGAGATGGGCAGCCTGGCCGCCTTCGTCTGGGGCTTCGCGCCCGAAGGCGATGAGGCCCCGCGGGCGATGGGCGATCTGCCCGCGACGACGCCGGGGTCGACCGCGTTGTCGAAGGCGCTCAAGGCGCGTGGTTTCCGCTTCGTGGGGCCGACGACCGTGTACGCGTTCATGCAGGCGATGGGCATGGTGAACGATCACCTCGAGGGCTGCTGCGTGCGCGCCCAGGCGAGCGCGGCGCGGGACGCTTTCGTCATCCCGCGGACCTCGCGCCCGGTGTGATCGTCGCGTGCCTGGCGGCTGGCAGCGGAGGCGCGCCTCCGCGTACGATGCGCGACCATGCACACACAGAAGATCCTCACGCTGCTCACCGCCGCGGCGCTGACCGCCTGCATCACCGCGCCGAGCGAGGATGAACCCGAGGATCGCCGCGGCGCCGTGAAGGCCGACGTCGGCGCGAGCGGCGTCGGCGGCGATCCCGGCACGGGCGGGGCGGTCGGCGCGCC
>CALBMW010000505.1 GCA_937896275.1 uncultured Myxococcales bacterium | reverse complement strand
TCGCAGTCGTCGTCGCGCCCGTTGCACACCTCGTCCACCGGCGTCCGGGCCGAGCAGTCGGTCAGCGCGCCATCGACGCACGCGCGCTCACCCGCCCCGCACGCGCTGGCACAGGCCTCGACCAGCGGCGCCCCCGCCGCACCCTCGTCCGTGCGGCCGTCGCAGTCGTCGTCGCGCCCGTTGCAGGCCTCGCGAGCGGGCTGCGTCGCGGTGCAGCCCTGCCACGCGCCGCGCACGCAGCGCTCCGATCCCTGGCCGCAGTCGGTGGCGCACGCGCGCAGCAGATCCTCGTCGACCTGCCCATCGCAGTCGTCGTCGAGCCCGTTGCAGGTCTCCTGAGGGATGGCGCGCTGGATGATCTCGGCCAGCGCGAGCTGCAGCGTGGCCTCGTCCGCCGCGAAGAAGGCCTCCTCGGTGCCGCCCGCGGCGGCGATGGCGTTGAGCGTGGGGCTGCCCGCGGTGTCCTCGCCGAAGCCGATGACGAAGGTGCGGATCGGCTTGGGCTGCCCGTTGGCCACCAGCTCATTGAGCTGGCCCGCGATGTTGATCGCGTCGGCGGGCGTGTTGCAGGTCTCCTCGCCGTCGGTGAGCAGCAGCACGTAATAGGCGCGGCAGCTCAAGCGGTCGTCGAAGGGCCACTGCTCGTCGATGAAGTACTGACCGGCCGTGAGCAGCGACAGCGCGATCGGCGTGGCGCCGTCCCCACGTATCTCCCTGTTTCCATTGGGGTTGTAGGGCTGATCCTCGCGGTTGTCGATCCACGAGAGGATGGCGTTGCCGGTCTGATCGCCCACCGGCACCAGCACCTCGCCGCCCACTTGGCACGCGATGGTGCCGTCATAGTTGATGGCGCCCTCGCCGACCGCGAAGGGGTAGGCGTCATAGGGGCTGGCCTGGTTGGCGAGGTCGTTGAAGCCGACGCAGTTGCCGCAGCCTGAGCAGTTGCAGGTCGAGCGCACGTTGGGGCCCTCGATCTGGGCGTAGCGCATCAGCCCGAACTCCAACTCGGCCGAGCCGAAGAGCGTGGTGCGCAGGGCCTGCTTGAGCGTGAACATGCGGCTCTCGTCGAAGCGCCCGTCCCCGTCGTAGTCGATGCCCGGGAAGGCCTCGCTGCCGTCGCCATAGGTGTAGGGGGCGCAGAGCCCGGTGATGGCGTTGCAGGGCACGCCCGCGGGGCAACCTTGCGAGCCGTCGTTGTCGTAGCAGGCCGTGCCGCCGACGCAGCCGTAGTTGCAGTGCCGGTCGGTGCTCGGCCGCCAGGTCATCGACCCGGACGAGTCGAAGACGACCATCATCTTGGGCTTGACGAGGTTCTGCGCGGAGGCGGGCGCGCCCACGGCGAGCAGCAGAGCGGCCAGCGCCAGGGCGCGGCGGAACACGGGCATGCGGTCTTCTCCCCGAAGGCGACGGGTCGACTCTATCAACGGCGCTTGGCGAGGTGCCAGTGAGGGCACATGTGCCAGGAAGGGAAGCAGCGAGGGGCGCAGCGCCTCAGGGCATCGGGGGCGGCGGGCACGTGCCGTCCTCGCACACGTCGATCACCTCGCCCGTCTCGAAGAAGTGAACCATCTGGCGGCGGTAGGCCGGCTCGCGGCGCGGCTTGCCGTGCGGATCGCCCACGTCGTCGTCGGGCGGCAGGTTGCCCGCCGGCGGCCACGCGTTGCCGAAGTGCCAGTTCACGACGGCCGAGCCCGTGTGCGGATAGGGCGCCGGATCGACCAGGGGCACGCCCCGCTCGTCGTCGTAGTGGGCCATGATCGCCACGCCCAGGCCGGAGCGCGCCGCCGTCTCGACGGTGATCAACGGCACCTGCCAGTCCCCGCGCGCCGGCCCCAGCAGCACCGCGTTGGGCGCGTCGCCGGGGAAGGGCTCCAGGCTCAGGTGGCGGTAGTAGCTCACCGGATCGGACCCGTCCCAGAGCGTCTGGACGAGGCCCAGCACCACGGCCTGATCCTTGGGGTCGGGGTAGCTGGTGTCGATCACGAAGAAGAAGGGATCGAAGTCCACCGAGCGCTGGAGCATGGTCGAGTAGTTCTGGCCCGGCACCCCCAGCATCCCGCGCGTCACGTCGGGCGACAGCGCCACGTGCGTCGCGCCGTAGATGCCGCCCTGGCTGTCGCCCTCCCAGAACACGCGCGTCGGATCGATCACGACCCCCGCGTCCCGCACCTCGGGCACCTGTTGCAGGCGATGCATCATCGCGCGCGGCAGCAGGATCGACTCGATCAGGCCCTGGTGGAGGCGATCGCCGAGCCACGGAAACCTACTGATATCAAACAGGATTCCGACGATGCGTGGGACGTCGTCGTGGGACATGCCGGTCATGCTCGCGCCGAAGTAGATGTAGTGATCCTCGTGGGCCGTGCGGTCGTGCACCTCCGACTCGACCTGCCCCCAGGTGCCGTTGAGGCCGTGGCCGTATTGGATCAGGCCATGGGGCGTGCCGTCTGTGGCGCCGTGCGGGATGCGCACCACGAACGTGGGCTCGGACCAGCCGTCGGCCTGCGGCGCGCCGTCGGCGCCGAAGTTGAGGACGAAGCCCTCGGTGTCCTGAAAGGGGCCGTCCGACTTCATGTAGTTCGGCACGCGGAAGCGGCCCACGAGGCGGATCGCGATGTTCGGATTCTGCTCGGGGGTGAAGCGCTGGATCTCGTCGATGAGCAGCTCGGGGCCGTCGGGATCGGTGCGGGCGATGGCGTCGGCGCGCATCGCCAGGATGGGGCCGTGGATCGCGTCGCAGCTGGCGGTCTCGAAGTCCCAGGCGAGCTGCAGCGTGCCGCGCTCGACCCCGGCCGCCTCGAGATCGGCGAAGGCGCGCTCGAAGCGCGGCACGCGCGGGCTCAGCTCGCCGACACCCTCGGCCAGACCGTCGCGCAGGGCCGCGAAGGCCTCGCTGGGCGGCAGGCGCTCGCCGTCCGCGCCGCGCAGATCGCGGAAGGCCACGAGATAGCGGGTCGCCTCGTCGAGGATCTCGGCGGGCCGTACGTAGAGCGTGCGCGTCACGGGATCGTCGTCGCGCCGGTCGAGCTCGGTGAAGTAGGGCACCCGCCGCAGCCCGGCCTCGCCGCGATCCTCGAAGAGCAGGATCGGGGCGTCCGCGGCCATCGACGCCGCCAGGCCCGCCTCGTCGGGCAGGTTGGCCGGGTCGAGCCCCGGAAAGAGCGCCAGGATCGGCGTGCCGACGCTGTAGCCGTCCATGCGGCGGTAGGGCGTCGGATCGACCGCCTTGCGCTCCGTGTTGCGCGGCAGGGTCTCGGCCCCGAACGCGAGCCGGTAGCCCGTGCGCCGCGTGGCGTCCTCGCTCAGGTACAGGTTGGACGGCCACGGCATCGCGCAGATGCCGGGCACCAGCGGATCGCAGTCGCCGGGGCCAAGGATGGGCGGGGCGCCGTCGGGGGGCCCACCCTCGGGGACCGCGCCGTCAGGGGCGGGGCCGTCGGGGGCCGCGTCCATCGCACGGGCCGTGGCGTCGGCGCCCGCGTCGGGCGTGGCGCCATCGGGCGTCCTCGCGCCGTCGGCGGCGACCTCGGCGTCCGGGGACGCGGGCTCCGCCGCGCCGCCTCCGTCGTCGCACCCCGCGGCCAACGCGGTCAGCAGGGCGCCGCACAGGACAATGCCGCGCATCGCAACTCCTCGACACCGTGGAGGCGCGCAGTGTAACAGCGGCGTCTTGACAGCGGCATCGCCATCCGGGCGCGGCCCGAAGGAGGTTGATCATCGCCATCGGGGTGCTGCTGCTCGCGGCCTTCCTCAGCGGCCTCGTGGGCGTCGCGCTGCTGGTGCGCGCCCGCCTCGCCGATACCCGCTCCCGCGCGGTGCTGCCACTGGCCGGGCTGGCGGCCGCCCTCTACGCCGTCGCCTTCGTGCTGACCTCGGTCGAGTCGCGCGACCCCGACGCGGCGGGCGAGCCCGAGACCTGCAAGAACGCCCAGGCCGAGACGCGGCGGATCGCCACCTCCCCCGGGCGTCTGTTCTGCGTCTATCGGGCGGGCGCCTCCGCCGACGCGCCCACCCTGGGCTGCAGCCTGAGCCGCGCCGACGCCGACGCCCTCTGCACGCGGGTGGCCGATATCGTCCGCGCGCACCCGACCGCCCCCGCCCAGGCCCTCGACGCCGCCTTCACCGGCGCCGCCCGCGATCTGAACCTGAGCAACCTCGGCCAGCCGATGCCCTGACCGCGTCCCCCAGGGTGGGTCATCGGACACCTCTCCGCCGAGCATCGCGGGGCGGGAGCCGATAAGCGGGGCAGGCTACGGCCTGGGGGACGCGTGAAGATCCTGATCGCCGACGATGACGCCCTGTCGCGGGCGATTTTGCGCGACATGCTCAGCGACTGGCCGGGCGAGGTGGTGTTCGCCGCCGACGGCGTCCAGGCGTGGGAGGCGCTCCAGGATCCCAACCCCCCCCGCATCGCCGTCCTCGACTGGGTCATGCCGGGGGCCGACGGCGTCGAGCTGGCGAGCCGCCTGCTGGTCCGGGGCGACAACCCCTTCACCTACGTGGTGCTCCTCACCGGCCGCGACGGCGACGACGACGTGGTGCGCGCCCTCGACGCGGGGGCCCACGACTTCCTGAGCAAGCCCTTCTCGCCGGCCGTCCTGGCGGCGCGCCTCGCGGTGGGGCGGCGCTTGGTGATGGCGGACGACAGCGTCAAGAGCTACGCGGCCCGCATGGAGGCCCTGGCGAGCATCGATGCGCTGACCGGGGCCGCCAACCGACGCCACTTCCTCGAGCAGTCGCGTCGCGAGCTGCGGCGCGCCGCGCGCAACGGCGACAGCACGTCGGTGCTGCTGTTCGACCTCGACCACTTCAAGCGCATCAACGACACCTTCGGCCACGAGCAGGGCGACCGCGTGCTCCGCGCGGTGGTCGACGGGCTCAAGGGTGCGCTGCGCGCCGCGGATCTGGTGGGCCGGCTCGGCGGCGAGGAGTTCGCGGTCCTGCTGCCCCAGACGGGGGGAGCGGGCGCCGTGGAGGCGGCCGAGCGCGTGCGGGCCGCCGTGGCCTCCGTGCGGGTGCCGGCCGGCGGGAACTTCCCGTGGGTGAGCGCGAGCGTGGGCGTGGCGGGCGTGGCG
>CALBMW010000504.1 GCA_937896275.1 uncultured Myxococcales bacterium | reverse complement strand
CCGCCCGCGAGGCCGTGGCGCCCACCGCGCCCACCAGCCCGCCCCGTTGCCCGCTCTGCCACGAGGGCACGATCATGCGGGGCAACCGCGGCTGGGGATGCGACCGCTGGCGAGAGGGCTGCGCCTTCGTCGTCTGGTTCGAGCACGACGGCATCCGCGTGCCCGATGCCGAGGCCGAGCGTCTGTTCCGGACGGGCCGCACCGGCCCCTTCGCGCGCCCCCCCGGGAGCGACGCCGACGCCGCCCTGGTGCTGGACCTGTTGGCCGAGGGCCGCGTGCGCTGGGAGCGGCCCCGGCCCCGGCCCCGAGGCCGAAAGGCGTAGCGTCCGGATACGGATAACGACAGTGATTTCAGGCGATTGAGGCTCTGCCACAGAATCACCTGGCACCGCCCGGCGGCACCCGGCGCCACCGTCCGCCGGCGCCGTCCGCCGGACCCCTGGCGCCTGGCGTCAGCTCACCTGGTGAATCGCCCCCAGCAGCGGACGCCGCCGTCGACATGGAGCGCGCAGTGGCCCCCGAGGCCCGCAAAGGCGCCGTGCGGCACTGCCTCCGGATCGTCGACGGTCGGGACCGTCTCAGGCCAGCAGTGCAGGGTGCGATCAGGGCGCAGGGCGCAGAACGACGACGGGTCGTGACTGGGGTAATCGGGCTGAACACCGTGAACCGCAGCGAATCGGCCAGCGGGGGCCTCGACGGAGGTCCAGCCATCCACGAGCGGCCAGCAGACCAGCTCACCGCTGACCCGCAGGGCGCAGGCCGCGCTCGAACTCAACGCGATCTGTAAGAATGGCCCCGGGGGCGGCTCGGCGAGTTCGACGGGTGACCCGACCGCCGCCGCCGGCACGACATCCTCCCGCGAGACGACGGACCAGCACTTCGCCTCACCGGCGGCGTCGAGCGCGCAGCCGAGCACGTGGTAGGCGGGCGCGACGTCCCAGTCGTCCGCCAAGACCAATGCGGACGTGAGAGCGACAGCCACGAACCGACCGGCAGGTGGAGGCGCGACCGCGTCCCGGCCCAGCACTCCAGGCCTCCGTCGCGCCGCACGCCGCAGACCGCCCAGGCTGCGATGTCGACGGCCCGAAACGGACCCTCGCGCGGCTTCTCCCCGGTGCAGGCCGCCACCCCATCGCTGCGCAGCCCACAGGCTTTACCCTTCGAACCCGCGACTTGCACGAAGTCAGGGTCGAGCAGACCGTGACCGACGCCCGCCCACCAGCACTGAATGAGCCCGTCCTGGCGCAACGCACAGTCGTCGTCCACCGCCCGAAAACGCCCACCTGGGCTCTGCGTGGCCCCGTAGCCGTCTCCCCAGCACTCGAGGTCGCCGTGTCGGTGGTGAGGCCACAAGCGTGCTCGTTGTACGGGCTCACTGCGACCTCCACCACGGCCTCTCGTGGTGAACCGCCGGGCGGGCCGCCCACGATGGAGCCGTCCTCGCGAGCTGCGACGGGCTCAAAGCCGACGTCGAGCGCGCGAAACGGGCCGTCGGTCAGCGGACTGTTCGGGCCAACGATCAACGGACTGTTGCAGTGGCAACCCCAACAGACCACGGCCCGATCGCTGGCGCGAATGCCACATGACAGGTAGGTGCCCGCCACAATGTGGGTGAAACGGTCGTCCGGCGGGCTCGTCTCCCCGCAATAGTCGACCACGCCGAAGCACACTGCGCGCCCGTCGCCATCGAGGGCACACGCGTGCTGGGATCCGACCGATATCGCCGCGTAGGCACCCGAGGGGGGTCGCAGCGCGAAGTAACCCCAGCAGTGAATCTCGCCCTCAGCGTCCAACGCACAGGCGCCATCGCTACCGCCCGAGGTGCCGGGAGACACGCTGACCTGGGTGAACTCGCCGGGCGGCGGTGGAGGCGACGGCACGATCCGAGAGAGGTCGCTGCACTCGATTCGTCCGTCGACGCGAATCCCGCAGAGGATGGCCCCTGCGTCGATCTGCGTGAAGTTGCCGGACAGCGGGTGACGTTCGACGAAGCCACCCCAGCACTGCACGCGCCCCCCCACCTGAAGCCCGCACGAGTAGCCCTCCCCCGCCACGACGCCGAGCCACCGCGCCGGACAGGCCGCAGGCGGCGCGGCTCGGCCCCGGCCCCGGGGCCGAAAGGCGGAGCGGCACGACGCCGCAGAAGGCAAACATTTCAAGGCGTTATGACCATGATGGCACGCCCGCCCGAGCGCGCGGAGCCGTCCGCAGAATCACCCGCAGAATCACCCGCAGAATCACCCGGCACCGCTCGCAGCACCGCTCGCAGCACCGCCCGCAGAGCCCGCGCGACCTACCGATCGCCGCGGGTCAACCGACCGCTCGTGGGGCCGTGGCCGCGCCCGCCGCCACCGGTCGGGCCGCCCT
>CALBMW010000503.1 GCA_937896275.1 uncultured Myxococcales bacterium | reverse complement strand
GACCCGACGGTGCACGCGCGGGCGCCCGACGCGGAGGTCGCCGAAGACGCCCCGGCGGCGCACCCGCCGCGCGACGTCGAGGAGGCCTCCGCCGCGTCCGAAGGCGAGGGTGAGCCCGGCGACGACGAGGCGGACGTGCAGGAGGCGTCGGGCAGCAGCGAGGACTCCGACATCTTCGCCGCCGATCCGCATCCCGTCGGGGAGAGCACCGCCGAGCACGACGCCTTCAACGCGCCCCACCAGCTCGACTCGCTGCCGGAGGACGTGCTGGCGCAGCTCGACGCCAACGACAGCCTGCACGATCTGCCCCTCGGGATGCTGCGCCCCGCCGGCGTCCCCGAGGGGGCGCGGTGGTCGGCCAAGGACCAAGAGTGGATCCTGGTCGAGGGCACCGACGACGAGGGTCGGGAGCACGGGATCGTCCGCTACTACCGCGCCGATGGCACGCTGTGCTGCGCCACGGAGCACGCGCACGGGAAGGCGCGCGGGCGGTTCGAGCGCTTCCACGAGAGCGGCGAGCTGTCGCGCACGGGCGTCTTCGTCGAGGGGCAGCTCAGCGGCACCAACGTGTTCACGCGGAGCACCGAGCCCACCACCGAGCGCTTCCCCGCGGGGCTGGCGGACAGCGTATGGCGGGCCGAGATGGACTACCGCGGAGGGCGAATCGTGGCCGCGCGCGCCTTCGACCGCGACGGCGGCCGCGTGATGCCGGACGGTTCGCGCCTGCCACCGCGGCCCGACGGGGTGCCGGCGCACGCCGAGTTCCTCGAGCGCGAGGGCCGCTGGGTCACGGGCGCGGTCGAGGACGACGGGCAGGGCGCCGTCGAGCGCAGCGGCGTCTGGTGCTGGTGGACTGCCACCGGCGAGCGGGACGAAGAGGTCACCTACCGCGCGGGTCAGCGCCATGGACTGGCCCGCCGGTGGCACGCCGACGGCGCGACGCTCGCCTCCGAGGTCACGTGGGCCGACGACCTGCAGCAAGGGCCGCAGCGCAGCTACGACGAGCGCGGCGCGCTGGCCGGCGAGGAGATGTGGGTCGGCGACGAACGCGACGGTCCCGCGCAGGTCACCATCGACGCCGGCGTGTTCGCGGACACGCGCGTCCGGTGGGCGAGCGGCCAGTTCGAGCACGGCCGCCCGGCGGGGCGCTGGGCCTTGCTCGACGAGGCGGGCGAGCAGGTCGGCCTCGTCGATCACGGTCAGCCCTTCGACGAGGTCGTCGCGGGTGAGGTCTTTGCGAACGAGGGGCGCCCGGCCGACGCGTGGGCGGTCCTGGGTGAGCGCCTGCAGGCCGAGGGGCAGCGGGGTGCCGCCTTGGTGGCCTTCGCGCGCGCGGCCTCTGTGATGGACGACGCGGCGGTGCTCGAGCGTGCCTGGGCCGACGTGGTGCAGCGGACCGAGGGTGCGGCTCGCCAGCTCGCGAGCGAGGCGGGTGAGGCGGGCATCGCGGGCTTGGTGGACAGCTTGGTGCGCGGCGCCGATCCGGCTGACGCGCTGCGCGCCCTCGCCACGCGACTCGATCAGGCGCATCAGAGCCGCGCCGCGCTCGATCTGGTGCGGGCCGCGAGGCTGCGGGCCCCGGATCGCCCCGCCTACGCCTTCACGCTGGCCCTGATCCAGATGAGCCTCGGCGACGCCGACGCCGCCGAGGCGGCCATCGAGGCGCTGGCGGCGGCCGAGCCCGGCAACGCCGAGTCGCTGCAGGGCTACCTCAAGGTGCTGTTCCCGCTCTTCGACTTCTGGCCCGACGGCGAGAGGCCCGAGAGCGACCTCGCGCGGCTGCCGAAGGGTCCGGCGCAGCCCTTGCGCGCCATGCGCACCGTCGCGCAGACCTACGCGACGCGGCTGATGGCCCTGCGCGCGATCCTGCTCGAGCACATGGCAGAGGACGCGCGGGGCATGCTGCCGGATCTGTCGGCGATGCTGCCCGACGGTCCGATCGAGCTGAGCAGTGGATCCTTCGAGGTCGAAGATCCCGCCGATCCCGATGATCCTGTGATCATCGACTTCGACGAGACCCTGCCCCAGGTGGTCGACGTCCCGGCCGCGCTGCGGTTGGCCCGAGGCGATTGGGCCGCGCTGTGCTGGCTGTGTTGGGCGGCGGGCCTCGACGGCGTGGCGTTGCCGGACGCGGTCGATCCGCGGGCGGATTACGGGCGCGCCTGTGGGATGGTGGCGCACCGGCTCTGGTATTGCCGTGACAAGATCCACGCGGGCGGGCGCGGGGCCGCGGCGCAAGGCGACGAGGGCTTCGTCTGGTGCGGGCTGGAGGTGGCCGGGTTGCACGGGCACGTGGCGCGGCTCACCGAGCTCGAGTACGCCGAGAGCACGGCGCTGCTCCGGTGGCTGAGCGACGCCGACGCGCGCTCCCCTTGGCAGGATGGCCTGCGCGGCAGCTGAAGAGGTGTCCATCAATCGCCCGCCTGCTGCGGACGCGCCGGGCGGGCGCTCCGC
>CALBMW010000502.1 GCA_937896275.1 uncultured Myxococcales bacterium | reverse complement strand
CAGCCGCCCGCGCGGGATCGAGAAGGCCTGGTGGTTCTCTCGGTCGGCGTCGGGGACCTCGATGCTCTCCAGCGCATAGCGCGCCTGCACGCGCGCGCCGACCTTCAGCTTGAAGTCGCCCTTGCTGTCCGTGATGACGAAGCCTTTGTCCCAGCCCGCGGTCGACTTGGCGGCCGCCGGCTTGGCCGCGGCCTCGCTGCCGTCCTGGGCGCTGGCGATCCCCGCCCCGGCCAGCAGCATCGCCAGGGCGGCGGTGACCTTCAATCGAGTCTTCACAATGTTCTCCCTTCGGTTCCGGTGGACATGCTGGCGCGATGATGGCGGCGCATTGTGTCACGCGTGTGCCGTTGCGTCGCCGGTTTCGTGGCGTGGCCTCCGATTGACTTGGCGGTCCCAGTGTGGTTGTTGTGCTCGCGATGACGAGTCGACGGAGGACGCAATGAGGTCGGGGCGCTCGGTTCTCCTGCTCACGGCGCTGATGCTCGCGGCCAATGGCTGCAAGAAGACGGAGCCGCCCGTCCCGAGCCAGGCGGAGACGAAGCAGCCGGCGCCGTCACGACCCAAGATCGGGCTCAACTTCGTCTACGGCAGCGAGAAGAAGGCTTGGCTGAAGGACGCGCTCGCGACCTTCAACGCCGAGCAGGCGCGGGGCCAGGGCGAGGTGATCATCGAGGTCACCGGCGTGGAGATGGGCAGCGGCTCCGCGGTGACCGAGATCGTCGTCGGGACCGCGCGGCCCGACGTGTGGAGCCCCGCCAGCGATCTGTTCCGGCCGCTGCTGAACGAAGCGTGGACGCAGGCCAAGGGCGCCACGGGCGGCGGTCGCGAGATCGCGCCGGCGGGCAAACCCCTGGTGCTCTCACCGCTGGTCATCGCGATGTGGAAGCCGATGGCGCAGGCGCTGGGGTGGCCCGACGCGCCGGTGGGCTGGTCCGACATCCTCGCGCTCTCGACCGACCCCCAGGGCTGGGCGTCGAAGGGTCACCCCGAGTGGGGCACCTTCAAGCTGGCCCACACGCACCCCGAGTACAGCAACTCCGGCCTCATGTCGGTCCTCGCCGAGATCTTCGCCGCCACGGGGCTGAAGCGTGGCCTGACCGTCGAGCACGTCCTCGATCCGCAGACCCACGCCTACCTCGAGAGCATCGAAGGCTCGCTGGTGCACTACGGCAAGTCGACGGGCTTCTTCGCCGACAAGATGCTGACGCGCGGGCCCTCGTATCTGAGCGCCGCGGTGCTCTACGAGAACCTGGTCATCGACGCCTACCGGCGCCCCGAGTTCGCCAACCGTGAGTTGGATGTCGTGGCGGTGTACCCCAAGGAGGGCACCTTCTGGATCGACAACCCGTTCATCATCCTCGACGCGCCCTGGGCCGATCCGCAGAAGAAGAAGGCGGCCGAGACGCTGCAGGCCTATCTGTTGAGCGAGCCGGTGCAGCGGCGCGCGATGTCCGAGTTCGGCTTCCGCCCGTCCGATCCCGCGGTGGCGATGGCAGCGCCGATCGACGCCGCGCACGGGGTCGATCCGCAGCAGCCCAAGACGCTGCTCGAGACGCCCGGCCCCGCGGTGCTGCGCGCGGCGCTGGCGCAGTGGAAGCGCTCCAAGAAGGCCGTCGACCTGATGTTCGTCTTCGATCGCTCGGGCTCGATGAAGGGTGAGCCGCTGCGGGCCGCCAAGCAGGGCGCCAGCGACTTCCTCGACCTGCTCGACGACCGCGACCGCGTCTCGGTGGTGGTGTTCAACCACGAGGTCGCGGCCGACATCCCGGAGCCCACCGAGCTGCGCACCGGCCGAAAGGCGCTGCAGGAGAGCGTGGGCAACACCTTCGCCGAGGGGGGGACCGCCCTCTACGACGCGGTCGCGGCCGCGCACGGGGTGCTGGCGCGCCTGGCCGAGAAGAACCCCAAGCGCATCTACGCGGTGGTCGCGCTGACGGACGGCAACGACGAGCACAGCAAGATGACCGAGGCACAGCTCGAGGCGCTGCTGCGACCGTCCAGTGAGATGGGGCAGTCGGTGCGCGTGTTCACCATCGCCTACGGCCAGGGGGCGAGCGCCACCGTCCTGGGCAAGATCGCGGACGCGGGGGCGGGCGCGCTTTTCAAGGGCGACGCCGGCAACATCCGAGCGCTGTACCGCGACCTGGCTGCGTTCTTCTGAGCCATGGCGTCCAGCAAAGATCCCAGCTTGGCCAAGGTGGTGGTGGCGTCGGCCGCTCGCGGGCAGAACCTGTCGGTGCTGGGGATCGGCGTGGCCGCCTCGCTGGGGCTGGTGGCGGCGGGCGTCGGTGGGGGCGTCGCCGTGGGCCTGGGGCTGCTCGGCCTGTCGGTGGCGGCCTACGGCGCGCTCGTCGGGATGGACGTGATCAACCCCGCGTTCGCGAGCAAGGTGCTCGCGCTGGGCCCGCCGCCGCGCGAGAGCTTCGAGGGCAGGCTCGGCCGACCCTTCGAGCCCGACGTGAGCCCCGAGCAGGTCGAGGCGCCCGAGCTGCGCGAGATCTACGTCGCGGTGATCGAGAACCACGACCGACTGCGGCAGACCATCGGCCGGGGCGGCTCACTGTGGCAGGACTCGCTCGGCGAGGCCTACTTGACCAGCTGCGGGCTGGTGCGCGACGCGGGCCGGATCGCGTGCAAGGGCAACAACTTGCGCCACTACCTGCAAGCCGAGAGGCCCGAAGCGATTGACGCCGATGTCCGGCGGCTGGAACAGGACGCCCGCAACGCGCGCGACGAGAAGGCCGCGCAGAGCTATCTGCAGGCGGCCGCGGCGAAGCGCGAGCAACTCGAGACTCTGCACGAGCTCGAGGGTCTGTTCGATCGCATACGGGCTCAGCTCACCGTGATCGAGACCTCGCTCGACGGGCTCAGGGCGCGCATCGTCAAGCTCAACGCGGCCGATCTCGACGAGGCGGCCCTCGTCGGTCGCTCCTTCGCCGAGCAGATTCGTGAGCTGACCAGCGACATCAACATCCTCGAGTCGACGGTCGAGGAGACCATGCAGGAGATCGCGGCATGAGCGCAGGCAACCAGGGCGGCAAGCTCGTCATCATCGGGCTCTTCGTCGCGGCGGTGATCGGCGCGGGCGTGTTCATCGCCACCCGCGGCGGGGACGAAGCAGGCAAGGCCGACGGCGAGAAGGCCGCGAAGGGTGCCGACACGAAGCCGACCGAGGTGGTGACGCTGCCCTTCCTCTACAGCACCGAGAAGAAGGCCTGGATTCGGGACGCCGTGGCCGACTTCGAGAAGGCCAACCCGGGCATCAAGGTCGACCTCCAGGGCAAGGGCAGCCTCGACGCGGTGCGTGAGCTGGTCGACGGGCAGGTCAAGCCCGTGCTCTGGAGCCCAGCCGACCACGTCGCGCTGAACCTGGCGGCCTCGGACTGGCAGCAGAAGTACGGCGCGCCGCTCTTCGCCGAGGAGGGAGACGACGCGCCCCAGCCCCTGGTGCTGACGCCGCTCGTCTTCGTCGCGTGGCAGGATCGCGGCGACGTCCTCACCGAGCACGGCAAGGTCGACATCACGTGGCAGCGGCTGCACACGGTCCTGTCCGCCAACGAGGGGTGGCCGGCGATCGGTGGCCAGGCCGACTGGGGCTTCGTCAAGCTGGGTCACACCAACCCGACGCGCTCCAACTCGGGCCTGCAGGCGGTGATCCTGATGGCCTACGACTTCCATGGGAAGCGCGCTGGGCTCCAGGTGGGTGACGCCCTCGACCAGGGCTTCCAGAGCTTCATCAAGACCGTCGAGAAGGGCGTGCCCGCCTTCGGCAGCTCGACGGGGACCTTCATGAAGGAGATGGTCCTCTATGGGCCGTCGAAGTACGACGTCGTAGTGACCTACGAGAACCTGGCGATCGAGCAGCTGCCCAACGCGCAGGGTCGGTGGGGCAACCTGCGCATCTACTACCCGAAGCAGACCATGTGGTCGAGCCACCCCATCGCCTTGATCAAGGGCGACTGGGTCACCGACGCGCAGCGCGACGCGGCGCGCAAGCTGATGACCTTCCTGCGCGGCACCGAGGCGCAGACCAAGGCGCTGCAATATGGCTTCCGGCCCTCGGACCCGTCGATCCCGCTCATCGGCAAGGGGGCGCGCAATCCCTTCGACGCCGCCAAGGCCTTCGGCGCGCGCATCGACATCCCCTCGGTGGTCGAGCCACCGCCGGGCCCGGTCGTCCACAACCTGATGGAGATGTGGAG
>CALBMW010000501.1 GCA_937896275.1 uncultured Myxococcales bacterium | reverse complement strand
GCAAGAGTGCTGCCAGCAAGAGTGCCAGGCACTTCTTCTGGGCACATCTTCCGGCAGGAGTCCTACAGCTGTGCGTCGTCGCCCAGGACCTTGCGCGCGCGCTCCAGCCAGGCGCGCAGTGATGTAGCGTCGTCGGGCAGCGCGTCGAGATCGGCGCCGTTGACCAACTCCACCATGTCAGCCGTGCACGCCACGCCGGCGACCGCGATCTTCTTCTTGCCGGCCCGTGGCTTCACGCGCTCGCTGCCGCGAACGTCCGACACGGCGAGGAGCCACCCCTCGACGGCCTGCACGGCCAGACCTGCGATGGCCTCGACCGACGGAAACGCCTGCGCGGCATCCGCCAGCGCCCTCACGAGTGAGTCGAAGCGGCCATCGTCCCCGTCTTGGTCGCGCGCAAGCGCAAGCACGTCGCAGTCCGCCTCGACTGCATCGTTGTGGAGCTGCATGACGCGGCGAGCCTCCGCGCTGGCGTGCCCGCCCGCCTTGAACGTTGTCGCCTTCGACCAGCACCGGGCGCCGCGGACTTCGAACGCGTCGGGCGCCACGCGCGACAGCAGCGCCTCAAGGACGCCGAGCTCGTCAGGCCGTGCATACGGCGGTGGGTTCGCGCGCCCGCCCAACTCGTTCGGACCCTCCCCGACCAGGTAGACTCGTCGCTTCGGACCGCCTCTCACCGGCGCGCGCCGCCTCCCACCAAGGGCGCCTCGACCACGCCGTCGCAGTAGTTGAGCCAGAGTTCGCCGTTGGCGTAGGCCTTGGATCGCGCCTCATAGTTGGGCGTGTCGGCGAGCAGGACGGCCTGCGTCCCCTTCTTCGGATCCCGCGTGATGACCGAGACCTCGCTCCCCTGCAGTTCGTTGATCACCAGCGGGCTGTGGGTGGCCATCACGATCTGGGTCTGCTCGGCGACGCTTCGCAGCACCTGGACGACCTCGGCGATCCGTGCCGGATGCAGGCCGTTCTCGGGCTCTTCGATCAGCACCAGCGGCGTCGGATCGAGGAAGGGCAGCGCGGCCAGGGCGAGGTAGTAGAGCATGCCCTCGCTCAGGTCGTTCGCCGCGACCTCGGTGCCGTCCTGCAGCACGACGCCAATGGCCTTGGTCTGGCTGGTCGCGTTTCGCAGCTTCAGGCTCTTGAAGGCGGGGAACAGCCCGCGCATGCGCTCGTTGAGCCCCGCGATGATGTCGATGTCACGCGTCTGCAGGGCGTCGTAGATCGCCGGCAGGCCCTGCCCGCGCTCGCTGGCGAAGCGCACCGCCTCACCGTCGGGGATGAGCGGCGAAGGCGCGCGCAGCGCGTCCGGGTCCAGGCGTAGCAGCGTGGCCCCAGCGATCGCCTCGCGAAAGATCCCGTGAGGGTTGTCGGGTCCGCTTTGCCCAATCACCGTGCTTGGACTGTTGGTCCCGAGCTCCAGCTTCCGCCACTGACCGGGCGTTTCCCCTTGGACTGCCTCCCGCGCCGACCCGCCCCGCCCCGCCACGCGCCACCTCGCCGCTCCGGCCGAGATGTCGATGAGCGCCTCTCGCGTGCCGCCTGCCGACCCGACCAGGCGCGACTGCAGACGCCGCCAGGTCTCCGTCTCGCGCACCTGCCGATCCGGCGCGCCCAGCAGCCCGAGCGTGTGAAGCGCCGCCAAGAGCGTGCTCTTGCCGCTGTCGTTGGGCCCGACCAACGCGTGGATCGGCGTCAGCCGAACTTCACAGTCCTGCACGCAGCCGTAGCTCTGGACCCGCAGGCGCTCGACGTAGGGTCGCTTCATCCGCGAACGATCGCACAGCGCCCCGAGCAGCGCCAGCAGGGGTGCCCAGCAGGGGTGCCGGGCACATCTTCCAGGCTGCCGGCGGCAGCAGCCGTAATCGCCAAGCGGGAGCTACGAGCGGCCCCCGACAGCCACGGCCAGGACGGTGCAGCAGGGGTGCCAGCAGGGGTGCCGGGCACTTCTTCCAGCGCCGCAGC
>CALBMW010000500.1 GCA_937896275.1 uncultured Myxococcales bacterium | reverse complement strand
GCCTGCCCGGTGGGCCAGGCCTGCCTCGACGGCGCCTGCTCGAGCGCGGCGGCCTGCGTGTCGATCCGCTGTCCCGCCGGCACCCAGTGCGCGGGCGACGCCTGCACCGACTTCGCGCCCGGCGTCCCACCGCCCGGCGCGCCTACGCCGCTGGCGGACGCGGCCATCGTGCAGATCATGTCCGACGCGGGGCTGCCGAATCTGCGCCCCGGCGACGCGGCGGTGTCCCCTGCGCCGGACGCGGGCCCCGAGCCGCCCACGCCGTCCAGCACCGGTGACGAGGGCGGGTGCCGCGCGGTGCCCGGCGCACCGGGCGCGCCCCTTGGCGGGGTGGCCGTGATGGGGCTCCTGCTGCTGCTGGGGGGGCGCGCGCGGCGGCTGGCCCTCCTGGCCCCGCTGACCCTCCTTGCCCCGCTGACCCTCCTTGCCCCGCTGGCCGGCTGCACGCCCGCCTCGCCCCCCGCTCAACGGGCCAAGGACACCGCGCAAGCCGACGGCGCGCCGGCTAACACTGCGCCGGCTGACACTGCGCCGGCTGACACTGCGCCGGCTGACACTGCGCCGGCTGACGCCGACCTCCCCGCCTTCGAACAGGTGCGGCGCTACTTCGACGGGCGCGACCAACTCGACACGCAGGTCTGGGCGAACGAGGTCCTCGCCCAGCGCCACGAGACCGCCTTCATCGAGCTCTGGGACGCCCTGCGCCAAGCGCCGGATCCCACCGCGATCCTTGCGGATTTCGCCGTCGGCGAGGTGGTCGTCGGCGAGCTGGGCCCGGCCGAGCCGCTGGGCCACGACGCGACGCGCCAAGCGGTCGTCGAGCCGCACCGGACCCTCGACGCGGCGGCGTGGAAGGCGCTCGTGAACCGCCTGGCCCAAGACGGCTACCGCCTGAACCAGACCGAGTGGCACCACGTCGCGTTCCGCCCCGACGAGCCCGGCTCGACGATCAAGGCCGAGCTACACGTCACTCACCCCGAGACGCAGGACAGCTATCAGGTGCGCACCGTCCTCGAGGTGCGCTGGAAGCCGAACGCCGGCGACGCGACGCCGGTGCCGGCCCACATCGACGCCACCCACACCGAGGTGCTGCACCGTCGCGGCAAGCCCCTCTTCGTCGAGCAGCGCGTCCTGTCCATGGGGCCCGACATGGCGACGCCGCTGCTCGCGTGGGATCTGCTGGGCGAGGGGCGCGTGCGGCTGCTGGCGCCCAACGCCAACACCGTGCTCGATCCGCTCGGCAAGGAGCCCCCGCGCACCTTGGTCAAGCACCCGATGAGCCACGTCTCGGGCGCGGCCCTCGCCGACTTCACCGGCGACGGCGTGCCCGATCTGGTGGTGGGCGGCAAGGATCTGGCCCAAGTGCATCGCCTGGGCCTGTACGTCGGGGCGCCGGGGGGCGGCTTCGA
>CALBMW010000499.1 GCA_937896275.1 uncultured Myxococcales bacterium | reverse complement strand
GCCGACCGTGGCCGCGGGCTTCTCCGCAGGCTGATCCGAGGCGGGCGCGGGCTTCTCGAGGGTGGGCGCGGGCTTCTCGAGGGTGGGCGTGTGCGCGGCCGGCGCATCGACGGGATCGCTCGGCGCCTCGTGCTCCATCGCGCGGGCCTGCTCCCGCAGCCGGGACGCCTCCTCCGCCTCGAGCTCGATCTGCTCGCTGAACAGGCGGCGCACGTACTCCGCCAGCATCCCCGCGGTCGAGCGCATCCCCGCCTGGGCGAGGAACTCCTCGAGCGCCATCTGCAGCTCGCGCGCGCTCTGATACCGCGCGTCGGGATCCCGGGCCAGGGCCTTGAGGACGACCCTCTCGAGGGCCTCGGGGTAGTCGGGCTTCACCTCGCGGGGCGGCGGGACGCGGGCTTCGTCGATGGCGTCGAGCGTCTCCACCTCGGTGGCCCCCCGAAACAGGCGCTGACCGACGGTGATCTCGTAGAGGTTGATCCCGACCGCGAAGAGATCGGTGCGGTGATCGAGCGACCCGCCGCGCGCCTGCTCGGGCGCCATGTAGCCGAACTTGCCCTTGATCTGGCCAGCTTTGGTCACGTTGGCCTTGTTGGCGGCCTTCGCGATCCCGAAGTCGACCAGCTTCACCCCGCCTTCGTAGGTGATCAGGATGTTCGTCGGGGACACGTCGCGATGCACGATGTGCATCGGCTGCCCTTCTTCGTCCGTCTTGTTGTGCGCGTAGGCCAGCGAGTCGCAGACCTCGGCGATGACCCGCACCGCGTGGTGCAAGGGCAGGAAGTCCTCCTCCGCGATGCCCTGAGAGCAGAGCCGCCGCAGGTCGACCCCGCGCACGTACTCCATCGCGATGAAGTAGTCGTCACCGCTCCGGCCGAGGTCGAAGATCTGCGCGATGTTCGGGTGGGTCAGGTTCGCGGCGATGCGCGCCTCGTCGAGGAACATCGTCACGAGCTCTTCGTTTTGGGCGTGGGTCGGCAAGAGACGCTTGACGACCACCTCCTTCTCGAAGCCACCCATGCCCTGCTGCCGGGCCAGGAAGATCTCGGCCATGCCGCCGGTTGCCAGCCGCTTCAGAAGAGTGTACTTGCCGAATTTCTGCGGGAGATCCATGGCCGTTTTCGTTCTCGTGTGGACGACGGCTCGCATCCTAACAATGGACGCGCGCGGGGTCACCTTTCCGCACCTCACCGCTTTCATACTTGACACTTGTACAGGCATTTGCGATGAACCGCCCACTCGGCTTCGCGTGTGAAGTCGGGTGTTGACCAGACCTTCGAGCCAGCTCGCGTGAGCAAGGGTTGACCGTGCGGATCGAGCTCTTCACCGTCGGTGACGAACTGCTGGACGGTGTGGTGACCAACACCCACGCCACGACCATCGGCCGCGCGCTCGACGATCGCGGCCTCTCGCTCGACCGCGTGACCACCCTGCGCGACGACCTGCCCCTGCTGGCGCGCGAGTTCGCGGCGGCGGCGGCCCGGTCCGACGTCTGCCTGATCACCGGGGGCCTCGGCCCGACCGCCGACGATCTGACCGTCGACGCGCTCGCCGCCGCCGCGCGCGTCGCGCTCGTCGAGGACGCGCAGGTCTGGCAAGACATCGTCCGCATCTTCGGCGAGCGCACCCCGGCCCCGCAGAACCGGCGACAGGCGCGGATCCCCGAGGGCGGCCGGGCCCTGCGCAGTGAGGTGGGCACGGCGCCGGGCATCGAACTGCGCGTGGGCGGGTGCACCTTCCTGGCCGTCCCCGGCGTGCCGCGCGAGATGAGCTGGCACCTCGACCGCCATGTGCTGCCCGCGATCGACGCGCTGGGTGGCGACACCACGCGCCGCCACACCCGCACCCTGCGCTTCGTGGGCATCGGCGAGTCCGACCTCGAGGTGCTCGTGCAGTCGGCCTCGCTGCCAGCGGGTGTCGAGATCGGTTACCGCACGACGATGCCCGAGAACCACGTGCGGCTGCGTGGCACCGATCCAGAGGCGCTGCAGGTCGCCGTCGACGTCCTGCGCGCCGTGACGGGCGACCGCTTCGTCTCGGAGGATCTCGATCTGGTCGAGGCGGTGCTCGGGCAGCTCCGCGCCCGCGGCCTCACGCTCGGGGCGGCCGAGTCCTGCACCGGCGGCCTGCTCGGCGCCCTGATCACCGACGTCCCGGGCGCGTCGAGCGTCTTCGTGGGCTCGATCGTCAGCTACGCCGACCGCGTCAAGGCGGGCGTCCTGGGCGTCGACGAGGCCATCCTCGCCGACGAGGGCGCCGTCAGCGAGGCCTGCGCGGCGGCCATGGCCCGCGGCGCCCGCGCGACCCTCGGCTGCGACATCGCCGTGTCGATCACCGGCATCGCGGGGCCCGACGGCGGCACGCCCGACAAGCCGGTCGGGACGGTGTGCTTCGGCTGGCAAGGTCCTGATCTGGACCGGGTGCAGACGCGCCGCTACCGCGGTGATCGCGACCGCGTGCGCCGCATGGCTGCCGGCCACGCGCTCGACACGATCCGCCGGCACCTGCAGAGGCTCCCATGAAGGACGGTCACACCTTCCTCGCGCTCGAGTTGGACGGGCCGCTGCGCGAGGCGCTGAGCGGCGCGCAGCAGGCCCTGGTCCGGGCCGGTCGGCAGGCCGGCTGCGTCGTCGAGCCGGTGCCACGCCGCTACCTCCAGCTCGTGCTCGATGATCTGGGGCCCTGTCCCATCGAGGCGCTCGAGGCGATCGAGCTCGCCGTCGATCGCGGGCGCGGCCGCCACGGCCCGCTCAGCGTCGACCTGCGGGGGCTGGGGCAGGCCGCCCTGCCCGACGGGCGAACGATGGCTTGGGCCGCGGTCAGCGACGACGCGGGTGAGCTCTGTGCGCTGCGGACCGACGTGCACGACGAGCTGGCCCGCTACGGCTTTCCGCTCGTCCCCGGCGCTTGGGCACCGCACGTGCCGCTGTTGCTCAGTGACGTCGCGTTGCCGGCCGACGCCCTCGGCGACGAACCCTACGGCGCGCTGCCGGTGCGCCGGCTGACGCTCTTCCGCCGCACCTTCGACGATCCCCGCGGCCCGCGCTTCCGCCGCGTCTGGCGCCGCGGCCTGGGCCTGGTCCCGCCCGCCGCGGCGCTCCAAGACGAGGCCACGGCGCGCGCCCAGATCGGCGCCCTGCTCGACGCACGGCTGGCCGAGCGGACCGCCGAGCTCCCCCGTTCACCACGAAAGCCCCGACGCCGCGCCCGTGGCGCCCAACGAGGAGAAACACCATGACGTCCTCCCCCAAGGAAACCGACCGCGAGCGCGCGATCACCCTCGCGGTCAGCGCCATCGAGAAGCAGTTCGGCAAGGGCTCGATCATGCGCCTCGGCGAGGGCGAGAGCCTGCGGCCCGACGTGCCCGTCATCCCGACCGGCAGCGCCAGCCTCGACATCGCGCTCGGCACCGGCGGGTACCCGCGCGGGCGCATCGTCGAGATCTATGGGCCGGAGTCCAGCGGCAAGACGACGCTCACCCTCCACGCGATCGCCGAGGCGCAGCGCATCGGCGGGGTGGCTGCGTTCATCGACGCCGAGCACGCCCTCGACGTGACCTACGCGCGCAAGTTGGGCGTGCGCACCGACGATCTGTTGATCAGCCAGCCGGACACGGGCGAACAGGCGCTCGAGATCGCCGACATGCTGGTGCGCTCGGGCGCCATCGACGTCCTGGTCATCGACTCGGTGGCTGCGCTGGTGCCCAGGGCCGAGCTCGAGGGCGAGATGGGCGACAGCCACGTCGGCCTGCAGGCGCGCCTCATGTCACAGGCCCTGCGCAAGCTCACCGGCAGCATCAGCAAGAGTCGCGTGGTGATCTTCTTCATCAACCAGATTCGCATGAAGATCGGCGTCATGTTCGGCAGCCCCGAGACGACGTCGGGCGGCAACGCGCTGAAGTTCTATGCCTCCCAGCGCATCGACATCCGACGCATCGGCGCCATCAAGGGGCGCGACAGCGTCATCGGCAACCGGACCCGCTGCAAGGTCGTGAAGAACAAGCTGGCGGCGCCCTTCCGCGAGGCCGAGTTCGACATCATGTACGGCGAGGGCATCAGTCGCTCCGGCGACCTGCTCGATCTGGCCTCGGAGGCCAACATCGTCGCCAAGTCGGGGGCCTGGTACAGCTACGGCGAGGAGCGCATCGGGCAGGGCCGGGAGAACGCGAAGATCTTCCTGCAGGAGCACCCTGAGATGCTCGATCAGATCGAGCAGCAGGTGCTGTCCCACCACGGCATCGAGCGGCGGCTGGCCACCGCGCCCGCCGAGTAGGCGCCCGAGAGCCTCCCCACAGCCACGCCGTGCCCGAGGTGCGTCGCGCGGTCAGCCCACCCCCCGCGGGGGGCGGGCGCCACCCGTCGAGCGCCCGCGATGAGAGCGTACCCTCGGCCTCGGATGTGGTAGGTTCCCCCCCGTGATCGACCTGCACTCCATCCTCGGCGTCGCCGTCCAGGGGCGCGCGTCCGATGTTCACCTCAAGGCCGGGCTGCCGCCGCTCTTTCGCATCAACGGCGGCCTGGTGCCCCTGCGCAACGGTCCGCGGCTGACGGGCGCCGACCTCGCGCAGCTGGTGGGCGCCATGGCGACGGCCGAGCAGGCCAACGAGCTCGAGCGCCAGCGCGACGTCGACTTCGCCTACACCGCGCCCCAGCTGGGGCGCTTCCGTGTGAACGCGTTCTATCAGCGGGGCGCCGTCGGTCTCGTGATGCGCGTCATCCCCAACGAGATCCGGTCGATGGACGAGCTCAACCTGCCCAAGGTGCTCGAGAAGATCGCGGCCGAGCACCGGGGCCTGGTGCTCGTCACCGGGGCGACCGGTTCGGGCAAGAGCACCACCCTGGCCTCGCTGCTCGACCACATCAACGGGAGCCGGGCCGCGCACATCGTGACGGTCGAGGATCCCATCGAGTATGTCTTCCGGGACCGCCGCAGCATCATCAACCAGCGCGAGGTCGGAGCCGACACGCGCTCCTTCGTGCGGGCCCTGCGCGCGGCGCTGCGCCAGGATCCAGACGTGATCCTCGTGGGCGAGATGCGCGATCAGGAGACGATCGAGACCGCCATGACCGCCGCCGAGACGGGCCACCTGGTGCTGAGCACGCTGCACACGGTCGACGCCGCCGAGACGATCAACCGAATCGTCGGCACCTTCCCGCCCCATCAGCATCAGCAGACCCGCATCGCGCTCGCCGCCAGCCTCAAGGCCGTCGTCAGCCAACGCCTGCTCAAGCGGGCCGACGGGCGCGGTCGGGTGGCGGCCATGGAGGTGATGCTGTGCACCGCGCGCATCCGCGAGCTGCTGCTCGAGGAGGGACGCGCGCACGAACTGCGCGAGGCCATCGCGCAGGGCCACGCCAACTACGGCATGCAGACCTTCGACCAGTCGCTGATGCTGCTCCTCAAGCGCGGACTGATCACCAAGGACGAGGCGCTGAACCACTGCACGAACCGCGACGACTTCCTGTTGCGACTCGCGGGCGTCTCGGCCACCAGCGACGTGCAGTGGGAGGGCTTCGAATGAGACGCGCGATCCTGTCGATCCTGCTGTGCTTCCCGTCCGTGCTGGCGCTGGCGCCGGCAGCCTGGGGCCGCGACGTCACCGTGACCATCGCGAGCATGGAGGGGCCCGGCAAGGAGAGGGGCCGCCTCGTGGGGCTGCAGCGCGAGCTCAAGCGCTTGCGGGGGGTCCGCGTCCAGACCACCAGCGGCTTCCTCGACGAGGCGAAGAAGCAGAGGGTCACCGATCTGCTGCCCGACGACGGCCGCGCCCTGAGCGAGGTGGCCCGCGCCCTGGAGGTCGACGCCGTCGTCTATGGTCGCTTGGTTCGCCCCGACAAGCGTAACTGGCCGCGGGCCAAGCGGTCGGACCGCGAGCTTCAGTTGGTGGTCTACGCCGGCGCGGACGGCAGCGTCGTGGGCGAGCGCACCGTCCGGGTGCGCAAGGGCCGGCTGACGCGCGACACCTACAAGAAGGCGGCGAAGGCCATCGAAGCGGATCTGCAGGCCGCGATCGACGTCCCGCCCCCGCCCCCGCCCGTCGAGCGCGAGCCCGAGCCGATGCCCGTCTTCGACGAGCCCGTCCCGGTCACCCCGCGCGACGACGAGCCCGACGAGCCCAGCGCCGACACCGGCGACGGCCCCTCGATGCTGCAGATCCACGCGGGCCTCGCCCTCCTCTCGCGCACCTTCGACTACACGGCCGCGCCGGACTCGGCCCAGTTCGCCGAGGGCGGCATCCAGTACGAATCCTCGACGGTGCCGGGCATCGCGCTCGACGTGGAGTTCCTGCCGCTGAAGCTCGTCACGGACGGCTTCGCGCGAGGCTTCGGGCTGGGGCTGACCTACGAGAAGGTGTTCCTGAGCACGCAGCAGGCCGTGCAGCTCTCCGACGGCACGACCGAGGACGCCAAGCTCGAGACCACGCACCAGCACCTTTGGCTGCGGCTGCTGTATCGCTATGCCTTCGGCGAGGCCGGCCGCGATCCCGAGCTGGTCGGCCACATCGGCCTCGGCTGGCTCACGTTCCAGCTCGAGGACAACGACGAGTACAACGGAGCCGCCTACCAGTACCTCTCGCTGGGCGTGGGCGGCTACGTGCCCCTCGGCACCCCTTACCTGGCCCTCGACGCGCGCATCTCGGTGATGCCGAGCGTCGACCTCGGCGACACCGCCGAAGAGCTCGGCGACGAGGTCTCCGCCTTCGGGTATCGCCTCTACGGGGGCTTGGCGTCGATGCTCGCGGGCGGCCTCTCGATCCAGGCGGGGCTGGAGTGGACGTCGATCGGCGCCGACATCACCGGGGCGGGGCGCGACGGGCGAATCGGCGAATCGGCGACCGACGACTACCTGGGCTTCCGGCTGATGGGCGGGTATCGTTTCTGACAGAGTCGGGATTCCCACGGTCAGGATTCCACACCGGCCCCGGGGGCGTCGCCATGTCCAGCCAGCTTCGGGAGATCGTGCACGCGGCGGGCGCCGAGCGGGTCCGCGCATTCGACCGCCCGGCCTTCGGCGTCGCGATCGCCGAGCTCGTCGTGCGCCGCCTTGGGACCCCCCCGCGTCCAGGCGCGACCTTCGTCGCCCCGCCCGAGCGGCACGGCATGGCGCGCCCCGATCCCGCAGACGATCTGCCGCCTCCGCCGGCTTGGCTCGACGAAGCCGATCTGGACCGCGCGCAGGCCGATCCCGCCGACGACGGCGCCGGGAGCGGCCCCGCGGGCGCCCGCCTCGCCTGGGACGACCACGGCATCGCCATCGAGGCCGATGACGATCTCATCGTCGAGGAGGAGGACTTCGACGAGATCGTCGACGAGACCTTTGGCCCCTCCGCCGACGAGCTCGACGACGGCGAGGTCGCCGCCCAGGCCGAGCGGCGCGCCGCGCCCGTGGACATCGACACCGAGGATCTGATCGAGGCGGTCGTCGAGCAGGCCCCGCCCAAGTTCGAGCCCCTCGTGCTGGCCGATCCGGGCGACGACGGCCACGAGATCGACTTCGACGACGGCGCCGATCCGGAGCGGAGCCAGCCCCTCGACGAAGACCTGCCCGGCGAGCACCGCAGCGTGGCCGAGGATCTGGCACGGTTCTTTGACGACGAGGCGCCCGGGCCCGCGGAGGACAGCGTGTCCTTCGCCAGCCTGGGGGACGCATCATCGGGCGGCGCCGGGGAGCACCCCGCCCGCGAGCAGGACGTCCGCTCGAGCGTGAAGAAGTTGTTCCGCCGCGACTGAGAGCCCGTCTGAGCCCGTCTGAGCCCGTCTGAGCCCGTCTAAGCCCGTCTAAGACTGCCCGCGCGCCCGCCTCAGGCGATGCGCGTCTCGCGCAGCAGCCGCGCGACGTCGCCGTCGAACCGGGCGCGGGTTCGGTCCGCGGGCACCAGGCCCGACGCGAGATCCGCGTCCAGCACGTCGAGGAGCGACGCCGCCTCGGGCTCCCACCGGGTCAGGCCCGCCCGCGCGAGGCGCAGCACATCCGGCGCGATCTCGCGAAGCGCCACCCCGCCGAGCTTCGCGTCGAGGCCAAGGACCGGCACCGCGCGCCGCAGCGCCCACCAGTCGTCGTAGTCGAAGGCCGTGAAGAGCCGCTCGATGGCCCGGAGCGCGTCGGCGTCGTAGAGCGCGCCGGTGTGCAACGCGGGCAGCGCCAGCACGTAATCGCGGCTGCCCATGTCCGCGGCGCGCACCTCGAGGTGGGTCTTGAGGCGGGCGTCGGGAAACAGCGTCGACAGGTGTAGCCCGAAGTCACCCACGGTCGCCCGGTGACCGTCGAGGCCGCCCGCCATGAAC
>CALBMW010000498.1 GCA_937896275.1 uncultured Myxococcales bacterium | reverse complement strand
GGTGGCCGGTGCGGAAGACCGCCAGCGCCGCCACCCGGTCGGCGTCGACGCCCGGATCGGCGAGCGCCGCGCGGTAGGCGAGGGCGGCCTCGTCTCCGAGCCCCGGCGGCGCGTCGCCGGCTCGCAGAACCTCGACCGCGGGCGACACCGCCAACGGACGGCCCGCCGCGTCGCGCACGGCGGTCGTGATCACGGCCGCGTAGAGCACGCCCTCGCGCAGCGGGAAGCCCTGCACGGGGAGCAGCGACAGTTGATTCGGCGTCCCGTGGGGGCCGCCGTCGTCTTCGAACATCGCCGTGACGGGGTAGCGTCGGCCGCGGTCGGGCGCCGTCGGATCGACGCTGATCAAGAAGGCGGACGCGTCGGCGTCGACCGATCCGGCTGGGTCCGGCAGCGAGGTCTGATCGATGGCGCCCGAGGCTCGGAAGTAGACGCCCGAGGTCAGCCCGAAGCCATCGGCGTCGTGCGCAGCGAGCGCCACCAGGTCGGCCACGAAGGGCAGGCGGCGCGGGTTGGGGAAGTCGGCGACGTCCACGCGGCCGGCCGCGTCGCGGCGGCTCTCGCAGGGGAAGGGCGCGGCGTAGAAGCCGTCTGCGCGGGTGAAGTCCATGCTCAGCGTGACGGGTGAGGCCTCCTGGGGGCCCGCGTCGGCGGCGCCCGGGTCGGGGGACTCGGCGTCGGCCGGGTCCTCGGAGGGGTCCGCGTCGGGTGCGGCGTCGGCCTCGGCGCGCGCGTCGAACTGCCCGGTCGCCGCATCGCGGGCAGTGCGCCCGTCGCCGGCCCCCTCATCGCAGCCGACCGCGGCGCAGAGCAGCACCGTCCAGAGCAGCACCGTCCAGGGCAGCACCGTCCAGGGCCCGCCGGGGCTGCGGGGTGGTGCGCCCATGGCCCGCGCGAACCGCGTGCGACGCGTGGCTAACAGTTGCGCTGCACCATCACGATGGCGGTGCGGTCGTCGCCGCCGAGGTTGGCGGTCAGGCCGTGGCGGGGCGGCGTGGGCATCTGGTAGTCCCCGCACTCCCCCTTCATCTGCCGGTAGACCTCGAACACCTGCTTGATGCCCGTCGCCCCGATGGGGTGGCCGAAGCCAATCAAGCCGCCGCCCGTGTTCACGGGGATGGAGCCGTCGATCGCGGTGGCGCCGTCCCGCAGGAGCGCGGGGGCGCCGCCGGGGCCAGCGATGCCGATGGCCTCGTACATCTGCAGCTCGGTGATGGAGAAGCAGTCGTGGATCTCGGCCACGTCCAGGTCGGTCGGGCCGATGCCCGCGTCGGCGTATGCGATCTGCGCGGCGCGCCGCACGTTCGTAAGCTCGGTGGGATCGGCGGCCCCGGCGAGGGCCTGCACGGTGTGACCATAGGCCAGGATTTCGGTGCACCGGGACGGGTGCAATCCGAGCCGCACCAGGCCCGCCTCGGTGGCGAGCAGGACTGCGCTCGCGCCATCGGTGAAGCCCGTGCAGTCGAGCATCTTCATGTGCGGGCGCAGCGCCTCGTCCTCGAGGAAGAGGGCGTTGTGCTCCCCCGGCGTCATCGCCGCCTCGAGGTCGACCTGGACGGCCCGCATGAGCGCGAGCGGGTTGCGCGCCGCGTTGCCGTAGGCCTTGACCACCACCCGCGCGAGATCCAGGTCGGTGGCGCCGAAGGCCTCTTTGTAGCGCTTCGCGCGTCGGGCGAAGATGGCGGGGAAGGTGAACTGCCCCAGGGCCCGTGACTTCTCGTAGTGGGCGGCGCGGGCCATGTAGTCGACCCCCTCCCGCCCCGGCACGTTCGTCTCGATCTCGACGCCGGCCGCGAGCGTGACGTCGCAGCCGGCCTGCAGGGCGTCGATGCACGCGGCGATGGCGGCGGACCCGGACGCGCAGGCCGCTTCGATGCGGGCCACCGGCTTGCCGGCCAGGCCCGGGGCGGCGTCCACGAGGGCCGCGCCCAGGTGGCCCTGGCGCACGAAGCACTCGCCCAGGAAGTTGCTGACGTAGGCCTTGTCGACCTCGCCGGCCTCCACGCCAGCGTGCGCGAAGGCACCCCCGACGGCGGTGGCCAGGTGCTCGGCCAGGCCCGGGTTCTCGCGCCGCCCGTGGTCGGGGTGGCGGCGATGCACGAAGTCGGGATGGCCCCGGCCAAGGTAGGTGCTGTGCGCGCCGCCGACGACGAAGACTCTGCGATGCGGCTTCACGTGCGGCCCTCCTGCGAGGCGTGCGGGGCCCAGTGGGCGTGGAATCCGAAGGGGACGCGCCGCGGCAGGCGCACCCGCGCGATGGGGCCGTTCGCGACCGCCCGCGCGTCGAGCACGACCAGCTCCGAGGTGTCCGCGCGCCGATCCGTCACGTAGGTCATCACGTAGCCGTCGTCCTCGGCCTCGCCACCGTCGCGGGGCACGAAGACCGTCTCGCCGCCCACGCACCCGTCGCCCCAGGTGTGCGCCTCTGAGCCGCCGGCGTCCGCGTCGTACTTGATGACGCCGTCGAACAGGAGCGTCGGCCCCGGCGCGACGCGCGGGTGGTAGCTGTAGCGGGAGCGACGCCCGAGGCGACGTGGATCCATCCGCGGGAACTCGGTCGGCACGTCGTCGAGCGGCTCGCCGGTCACAGCCCCGGTCTGCAGGTCGATGCGCCAGCGGTAGAAGAAGGGGTGCAGGCGCAAGAAGTACAGCCGCGGGATGAGCGGCTCCTCGGCGTGGGGCACCGTGGGCACCGGGTTGTCGATGCGGCACGCCGTCAGCACGATCTCCGCGTGGCCGGCGGCGTTGACCGCCTCGTAGGCGTTGACCGTGTGGTAGACGTAGCAGGCCGGCGCCTCGAACCACCGGATGGCGTCGGCCCCGCCGTGGCGCGGCAGCACCCCGAAGCGGGTGGGCGCGTCGGCGTCGAAGCGCACCCGCCGCTTGCCATGCCTCAGGCGCTCCGTGTCCCAGGTCATCGGCAGGTCGAGGAAGACCGTGTACCGCTCGGTGATCGCGATGTCGTGCAGCAGCCGCGGGCCCGGCAGCTCGATGTCGGCGCGGTGCGTCACGCGCCCGTCGGCCGACAGCACGCCATAGCGTAGGTGGGGCGCGGCGTAGACGTCGTAGTCGAAGAAGATCAGCTCGCCGGTGACCGGATCCACCTTGGGGTGGGCCGCGACGCCGCAGTCGAGCGTGCCGCCGAAGTCGACGGTCCCGAGCGTGGCGAGATCGGGCACGGACAGCTCGTAGGGCTGCCCGCCCAGCCACCAGAGGGCCATCAGCCGCCCGCCGTGCCAGACCAGGTCGGTGTTCGCCGTGTTCTTGTCGGCCTCGGCCGATCGCGCCGGGTCGAAGGGCTCGAGGATGCCGCGCGTCAGCGGCTGCCCGGCGGCCTCGTCCCGGGCCAGCCCGAGCGTCCGCACGTAGCGGTTGCGATAGCTCGCGCGGCCGTCCCGCAGGTAGACGCCGTGCACCATGCCATCGCCGTCGAACCAGTGATAGGCGCCCCCGGGCGGGAAGCGCGGGTTCGGGTTGTTCTGTACGAAGACGCCGGCGATCTCGGGCGGCAGCTCGCCCACGATGGGCAGGTCGTCGGCCTCGATCTCGTCGGCCACCGGCGCATAGACGCCGTCGAGGTAGGACACGGGGTTGGTCAGCGCGCGCATGGCCGCACTATCGCCGCCGTGCGCGCCGAGGGTCAACCGGGAGACAGGCGCCCGGGCACGGCGGGCTCGCGGCTCCGGATCGCTGGTGCTCATGCGCGCGCGCGCGCCGCTGTTCATGGACATCGCGCCGCGCCGGCGGTAGGGATCGGCGGCATGCCGCACGCAACGCGCCCGCTCACGCAAGTCTACGTCGTCGGCGTCGGATCGACGCCCTTTCGCCGCTGGCCCGATCGCACGCTCAGCGATCTGGCCCGTGAGGCGATCACCCAGGCCACGGCCGACGCCGCCCTCGAGCCGGGTGCTCCGGTCGATCACGTGGCCTTCGGCAACTGCGCGATGGACGCCTGGGGTCAGTCGAACATCCGCGGCCAGGTCTGCCTGGATCCGCTCATGGCCACCGGCCTGCTGCCGCCGGGCGTGCCCATCGTCAACGTCGAGGCGGGGTGCGCGACCGGCTCGGCGGCTTTCCACGCGGCCTGCACCGCGGTGGCCTCGGGTCAGAGCGACCTGTCGCTGGCGATCGGCGTCGAGAAGACCTTCGTCCCGGGCGATCCGGGCCGCATCTTGAGCATCTTCGACGGCGGCATCGATCGAGTGCACCCGGAGGTCTGGCAGCGCTTCCTGACCGACGCCGCCGTCGCGGCCGGCGAGCGCTTCGAGCCGCACCCGCACCGCATCGTCTTCCTCGACGTCCACGCGCTGCAGGCGCGCCATCACATGCGCGTGCATGGCACGACGCTCGCGCACCTTGGCGCCGTGGCGGCCAAGAATCACGCCCACGGCGCGCTGAACCCCAAGGCTCAGATCCGGGTGCTGATGTCGGCCGACGAGGTGCTCGCCGATCGGCCGGTGGTCGCGCCGCTCACGCGCTCGATGTGCGCGCCCATCAGCGACGGGGCCGCCGCCGTGCTCGTCGCGAGCGCCCGCTGGCTGGCAGGTCAACCCACGGAGGTCCGCGACCGGGCGATCGCCGTCCGCGCGACCGCGCTGGCGGGCGGCACCTGGCGCGGCCTCGACGAGCCCGGCGTGACTCACCGCGCCGCCGAGCGGGCCTTCGCGCGAGCCGGGCTGCGTCCCGCCGACGTCGACGTGGCCGAGGTGCACGACGCGACGGCCTGGTGCGAGATCGCGGCGCTCGAGGCCCTCGGCTTCTGCGAGCCCGGGCAGGGCGGCCCCCTCGGCGCGTCCGGCGCGACGGCCCGCGACGGCGCGCGCCCCATCAACACGTCCGGCGGGCTCGAGTCGAAGGGTCACCCGCTGGGCGCCACCGGCCTGGGCATGATCGACGAGCTCGTCACGCAGCTGCGCGGCGAGGCCGGCGAGCGCCAGATCGCGCGACCCCCGACGATCGCGCTGCAGCACAACGCGGGTGGCCTCGTGGGCTTCGACGAGGCGCTGTGCGCCGTCACGCTGCTCGAGCGGGTGCGCTGATCCGTTGCGGGTGCCCGTCCGACGAAGGTGAAGGGGCAGCCTTGCGGCGGGCGGCGCGCCTGCAGCGCCCGTGGCGGGGCGGCGGCGCGCGCGATGGTCGTCACGGCAGCGGCCGACTTGCTTCGCCGAGCCGCGCGCGTTAGGAGCCGCAGGTGGATCCGGCTCTGCGCGACCTCTTCGACCGCTACGCCCCGCTCGTGTATCGGCGGGCGCTGCAGATCATGGGCAGCGCGGCCGACGCCGACGAGGCCACCCAGGAGGTCTTCATCAAGGCCGCCGCCGCGCTCCACCGCTTCGATCCGCGGGCGCGCCCCTCGACCTGGCTCTACCGCATCACGACCAACCATTGCCTCAACGCCCTGCGCGACCGCGCGCGCCGCCGGGTCCTGCGCGCCGAGCACGAGGAGCAGCTCGCCCCCGGCTCGATCCCCTATGACCTGGATCAGATGCTGGTGATGCGTCGATTGCTGGCCGAGGCCGACGTCCGCTGCGCCGAGGCCGCGGTGGCCGTCTTCGTCGATGGACTCAGCCACGCCGAGGCGGCCGAGGTGTTGGGCGTCTCGCGGCGCACGGTGGGCAACCTGTGTCAGCGCTTCACCGAGTGGGCGCGCGCGCGGCTCGAGGAGGACGCCTGATGGCAATCTCGCCTCGCCCTTGCCCATTTCGGCGCCCCACGGGTTTCATGCGTCGAAAGGGGGCTTGAGCCGATGGCCGAACCCTGGAAGCTGCGCGATCCCGAGGCGCCGTCGGAGCTGCTGCTCGACGCCGTCGTGGCCGGCTGTGCGAGCCCCGCCGAGGCCGCGCGGGTGCGGGCCTGGTGTGACGCGCACCCCGAGGCGGAGGCGGCGCTCGCGGCGCGACGGCAGGGCTTCGGCGGTCTGCCCACGAACCCCGATCGCCTGCGCGCCGCGGTGGCGCGCCGGCTGGAGGCGC
>CALBMW010000497.1 GCA_937896275.1 uncultured Myxococcales bacterium | reverse complement strand
CACCACGGACTTCCGCAAGAACCTGAAGATCGAGTACGAAGGCAACCTCTGGATCATCGTCGAGGTCCAGCACGTCAAGCCGGGCAAGGGCGTGGCCTTCGTCAAGACGCGCATCCGCAACATGATCGACGGGCGCAGCCTCGACATCAACTTCCGCTCTGGAGACAAGGTCGGGGTGCCGGACGTGCGGCAGCGGACCATGCAGGTGCTCTATTCGGACGGCGAGGCGTGGCACTTCATGGACAAGGACAACTTCGACCAACTCGCCGTGCGGCTCGAGGATCTGGGCGACAGCCAGTACTACCTCAAAGAGAACATCGACGTGGAGGTGTTGCTCTACAACAACCGGCCCGTGGGCGTCGACGTCCCGAACTTCGTCGAGCTGCGCATCAGCGAGTGCGAGCCCGGCGTGCGCGGAGACACCGCCCAGGGGGGCACCAAGCTGGCCAAGCTCGAGACGGGCGCGACCGTGCAGGTACCCCTCTTCGTCGAAGAGGGCGAGATCATCAAGGTGGACACGCGCACGGGCGAGTACCAGTCGCGCGTCAAGGGCTGAGTCGACGGACCGCCGGCGGGCCCGCCGCGTTCTTGACGGGGTTCGGGCCCATCGCTAGTATCACCGCGTATTCTCTCGGTTTTCCGGCCAATTGGCGGCACCATGTCGCGGGCCCGGACCGGGGGACCGATGGGAGGGATCACGTAGGTGGCCCTGAACAAGAACAAGGTCATCGCCGCCGCACAGCGCTTCACCCAGAAGGGCCAGTTCGATCGTGCGATCAAGGAATACAGCAGCATCGTCGACGAGGATCCCGACGATGTGCGGATCTGGCTCAAGATCGGTGACCTCCACACGAAGAGGGGCGCCATCTCGCAGGCCATCTCGACCTACGTTCGGGTCGCCAACAACTACGCAGAGAAGGGCTTCCACCTGAAGTCGGTGGCGGTCTACAAGAAGATCCTCACCATCGACCCCAGCTCGGTCGACGCGCACAAGAGCCTCGGCGACCTCTACGTCCACCTGGGCCTCGGGCCGGACGCCGTCTCGCAGTACCAGATCGTCGTGGGCGCCTACGAGCGCGAGGCGCGCCATCATGACAGCCTCGAGCTGCTCAAGCGCATCGTCCAGCTCGGGCCCGAGGACTACGCCAACCGCATCCGGCTCGCCGAGGCGCACGCGCGGCTCGAAGAGCAGGTCGACGCGGTGGAGCAGTTCAAGCAGGTGCTCCAGCAGTTGGAGCAGGCCAGCCGCCTCGACGACTACGTCCAGGTGGCCGAACGCCTGCTCTACATCGCGCCCGAGGAGCTCGACGTCGTCCGCGACCTCTCGCAGATCTACCTGCGTCGCGGCGACGCCAAGCGGGCCCTGGCGCGCCTGCAGGTGCTCTTTCGGGCCAACCCGACCGACATCAGCACCCTTGAGTTGCTGGCCAAGGCCTTCCACGACATCGGACAGACCACCAAGGCGGTCAGCGTCTACCGTGAGCTCGCGCGCGTGCACGGCGAGGCCGGCGACACGAACGCCCAAGTCGCCGCCTATCGCAAGCTGCTGACGATCAACCCCGAGGACGAGGAGGCCCAGCGCGCGACCGGCGGAATCGAAGTGGGCGCCAAGACGCCCTCCCCGGCGGTCGGCATGGCGGGCACGGTCGAGGAGCACCTCAGCCGCGAGGAGCAGATCGAGCAGTTCCTGGGTGATATCGACATCTACCGCAAGTACGGGCTGAACGATCACGCACGCGAGCGTTTGGCCAAGGTGCTCGAGCTCGACGCGGGCAACGTGCGTGGGCTCGAGCGCAAGCGGGACATGTGCCTCGAGGCCGACGACCGGCCCGGCGCGATCGCCGCTCTGCTGCTGGCCGCGCAGTCGTGTGGACGCACCGATCCGAGCCGCGCCATGGGTCTGCTGGGCGAGGTGCTGCAGTACGAGCCCGGGCACGCCGAGGCGACCGAGCGCATGAAGGCGCTGTCGTCCGGCATGGCCCAGAAGCTGAGCACCAACGGCCCGGCCGCGGTCCAGGCGCACCCGCCCGCCGAGGACGCGTTCGACGTCGACCTCGACCTGGGCGAGTTGGACTTCGATGACGAGATCGGGGCGCCGCGGGGCGCCGCCGGCTTCTCCATCGACGTCGACTCGCTGCCACCCGCGCCCGACGACGATCCCTTCGGCGATCTGTTGGAGGACGACGCGCTCGACCAGATTCAGTCGGGTGACTTCGACTTGGATCTGGGGGACGACCTGTCCCAGCCCTCGGCGCCGGTGCACGGGGGCGGGGTCATCGTGCCGCCGCCCGCCGAGGATGATTTCGGCGGACTCCTCGATGAGGCGCCGGCCGCGTGGCGTGGCGCCGAGGATGACTTCGGCGATCTGCTGGAAGACTTTGACGTTCGCGCGGCGGGCACTGCGCCACCAGCGGTCGAGGACGGCTTTGGGGGCCTGCTCGGGGGCGGTCGGGGCGAGGAGGAGGTCTCCTTCGACGACGCCTTTGCTGACTTGCTCGCCGAGCCGGCTGGCCCGGCGACTCCACCGCAGACCGAGGGGTCCGGCGGTCTGCCGGCGGGCGACGACGCGGGCGTGGCGCCCCTCCCTGTGGACGACGGCTTCGGCGATCTGCTGGCCGAGGCACCCGCCGGCGCACGTCCGACAGGGCGAGCGGCGGTACCCGAGGCGGGTGATGACTTCGGGGATCTGCTCGCCCCGGACGAGGGGCCCGCCGACGCCCGTTCGCGACGGCGGCCCGCGCCCGCGGTCGACGATGACTTCGGCAGTCTGTTGGTCGAAGCGCCGGTCGACGCGCGCGTCCGAGCGCCTGCGACGCCGCCGGTCGACGACGGCTTCGGCGATCTGCTCGCGCCCGATGAGCCGTCGATCGACGAGGGCTTCGGGGGTCTGCTCGCGCCCGATCAGCCGCTGGCCGACGACGGCTTCGGCGATCTGCTGGCCGAACCACCCGTCGGCGCCCACCTCGAGGCGACCGCAGCGGCGCCCGCGCACGACGAGGGATTCGGTGACTTGTTGGCCGAGCCGCCGGTCGACGATGGCTTCGGTCTGGCGTTCGCCGAGGACGCGTTCGGTGATCTCCTGGCCCCGGAAGAGCCGCCGCCCGACGACGACGCGTTCGGCGATCTGCTCATGGATGCGCCTGCGGCCGACGACGCGTTTGGCGAGCTGCTCGCGGACTCGCCTGCCGAGGGCGAGGCGCTCGAGGCGCCCGACGACGACTTGGCCGCGATGGCGCTGGCCTTCGGGGATGCCTTCGCCGACGGCGGCGCGCTCGACGACTTCGACGTCGCCTTCGCCGAGGCCGAGCCCGAGGTGGCCGAGCCCGAAGCGGGCGCGTTCGAGATCGAAGAGTCGATGCTCGACGACGCGGACGGCACGATGGTGCTCGACGAGGCGGCAGCCTTCGCGCGGGCCGCCTTCGGAGGCGAAGAGGTCGGTGGGCCCGTCCCGCAGGCGCTCACGGCCGATGCGGGCGCGTCCGACGCGGTGCCAGCGGCCGAGCTGCCCGGGTTGGACGAGCAGACCTCCGCGATGGACGGTGACCTCGTGTTCGGGGCGCTCGAGGAGGACGTCGACCTGGGCGACGACGTGGTGCTCGGAGAGCCGGAGGCGGAGCCGGCGTTCGACGAGGCTGCGTCGTTCGACGAGGCCGTGTTCGACGAGGCCGTGTTCGACGAGGCCGTGTTCGACGAGGCCGCGTTCGACCTGGAGGCCTCCGAGCCAGGGGATGGGGCGGAGGACGCAGCGCCGGGCTGGGTTGTCACTGACGAGGCCGAGGGCGCGGACGATGACCTGATCTTCGGTGCGACAGAGGCAACCACGCCAGCGGTCGAGAGCGACGGGTTGGTGTTGGGCGGCGAGTTCGAGGTCGACCTCGACGAGGGCCCGCTGGACGGGGCCGAGCCCAGCGCGGCGCCGGCCGATGACGAGGACCCCTTCGCCGACTTGATGGCCGAGGCCGAGGCCGCGGTCGACGACGGGGCCGACGCGCCCCCGGCCGGGCCCGGCGTGTCGGGAATTCAGGCCTCGATGACGCCGCCACCGCTGGTCGGGGAAGACTTCGACGAGCCTGCCTGGCCCCCCACCGGCGGCGATCCGCTGATGCCCGAGACGCCGTTGGACGGGGACGCAGGCGAGTCCTCGGGGACGGTCGACGCCTACGACTTCGAGGGTGAGGTCGAGGTCTCGTCGCTCCCGGGCGTGGCGCTCGACCTCGAGGCGGACGATGGTGGGGCGGGCGACGGTTGGGACGCCTTCGACGAGCTCGGCGCGCCCGAGGAGCCCGCGCTGGTCGGGGACGTGGCAGCCGAGGCGGTGAGTCCGTCCGACGACGGTCTGCGCGCCGAGCGCGACGTCGACTTGCCAGCGCCGGCCGAGGCCCCGGAGGGGGCGAGCGCGGCCTTCGACGACTTCGACCTGCCGGCGCCGCCGGCGGCACCCGAGGGGGTGGGCGCGGCCTTCGACGACTTCGACCTGCCGGCGCCGCCCGCAGCACCCGAGGGGGTGAGCGCGGCCTTCGACGACTTCGACCTGCCGGCGCCACCACCGGCTCCGCGGGACGCGCTCTCCGGGCTCGACGGCTTCGACGTACCCGATCCGGGAGAGGTCGATCTCGATCTGCCCGAACGTGGGCGGGACGATGTGGACGGTGGCGAGGGGATCGTCGAGCTCGAGGACGACGACATCATCGAGCTCGATGATGACGACATGATCATGGAGGTCGAGGCCAGCGTCGAGATTCCGCCGCCGCCCGGAGATGACGGGGACATCAACTTCGAGATCGACTTCGGGTTGGACGATGAGCGGGACGGTCTGAGCGATGTCAGCGCCGAGCAAGCGGGAGAGGCCGACATCGATCGCGACCTGTCGGCGCTGGTGGAGCCCCCCGCGGCGCCCGAGCCCGCGCCGGAGTTGCCGGCCGCGCCGCCGACCACGGTGACCGTGGAGCAGGCATCGACGAAGGGTACGCAGCCGCTGCTCCGCGGATTGCCGCCGCTGCCTCGTCCACCGATGGCCGGCGGCCTGTTGCCGCGCCCAGGCGGCGGGCTCGCTTCGCCCAGGCCGACGGCGGGAGGAGGCTTCTTCGACCTGCGCCCGCCCCCGGCCCCACCGCGCCCGGTCGACGAGATCGACGGCACGCTGGCCACCGAGGGCGGCGAGCCGGAGCTCGACGCGACGATCGCGGCCGATCTGTCCGAGCTGGACGAGGAGCTGGCCGAGCTCGATTTCATGCTCGAGAGTGGGCTGAGGGATGACGCGCGCGAGTTGCTCGCGGAGTTCGAGGAGGAGCACCCGGGGCACGCGGCGGTCGTGAGCCGTCGAGCGCGCCTGGCCGAGCTCGAGGCGGCCGGTGACGACGCCGACAAGGCGCTCGGCGCCCTGGACAGCCAGCAAGAGTTCGAGGACGTCACGACGGTGCATGGAGAGCAGGTCGGCGACCTCTCCGAGGACGACGCCAATACGCACTTCGACCTCGGTGTGGCCTACAAGGAGATGGGGCAGTACCGAAAGGCCATCGAGAGTCTGGAGAAGGCCAGTCGAAGCCGGGCCTTGCGGGTGGAGTCCCTGCGCTTCATAGGCCTCTGTCACCTGGAGCAGGGCGACTTCCAAGCGGCAGCCAGCCACCTCGAGGCGGCCCTCACGGCACCCGACATCGCACCCCAGGCCCGCGCGGGCGTCCAGTACGACCTCGCGGGCGCCTACGAGAGCCTGGGCCGAACGCAAGAGGCCATCACCCAGCTCCAGGCCATCCTCAGCGCCGGCGCCCCCGACTTCCTCGACGTCCAAACGCGCCTGGCCCGACTCCGCCCTTGACGCCCGCTCCCGGTTCGCGTATACACCGCCCGTGCTGAGCCTTGGGCGGGAATAACTCAGTTGGTAGAGTGTCAGCTTCCCAAGCTGAAAGTCGCGGGTTCAAATCCCGTTTCCCGCTCCCCAGTGATCCTTCACGGAAGCCCCTGAGAAATCAGGG
>CALBMW010000496.1 GCA_937896275.1 uncultured Myxococcales bacterium | reverse complement strand
CTGAAAATAGATACGGTTCTGGCGCTTGAGCGCGATCTCCTTGTCATCGAGACGTCGCGACAAATAGATGTTGCGCCACGCGGCGACCAGCTGCTCGGGCCCCAGGCCCGGAGAGGGAGCTTTCATGACCGGGGCGACCATCCTCGTCCTCCTCGATGCACCGAACAGCGGGGCATTCCGATACCCGATCGACGGTCCGCGTGCAAGTCGCCGACCGGCGCCCGCGAGCGCGCCGTGACCCCGCCGCTCGACCCCGCCGAGGCGCTGCGCATCGTGCTCGAGGTTGACGCACTGCGAGACGCTCACGTCGGTCTGGCGGCGCTCGCGGGCGCCCTCTCCGGCTACCTCGCGGCGCTGACGGCGGCCGACGCGGCGGCGGTGGTGGTGCTGGCCGAGGACGGCTGGGAGGCCGTGGGGCCCACCGATCCTGGGCTGCTGGCGGCGGCCGGAGCGCTCCCCCGTGGCGCCGACTGGGAGGTGCAACGCTACCAAGACGTAACAGCCTGGGCGCTGGCCCCCTCGGGTCGCCTGCTCGGGGCGGCGCTGGTGCGCGGAGGACGCGACGACGCCGCCACCACCCAGCGCGTCGAGGCCTTCGTCACGCAGGCCGACAGCGGGCTGGCCCACGCCCTCGACCACGCGGCCCTCATCGATCGCAACGCCGAGTTGGAGGCCATCTACGCCATCGACCGCATCCGCGACGCGCAGCTCGGCTTCGACGCCATGATCGAGGCGGTGATGGACGAGGTGCTGCGGGTCATCCCCGCCGCCACCGCGGTCGTGGGGCTCTCGCGCGCCACCGATCCGGGCGCCCTCGCGCGGCTGCGGGTGGCGCGGGACACGGCCCCTCTCGCCGCGCCGGCCGAGGCGGCCGTCACCACCCTCATCCGCGACGCCTTCGCCGCCCGCAGGCTGGTGCGCCGCGACCAGGTCGGCCCCTTCCGCGGCGCCCTCTGCGTGCCCCTCATCCTGCACGAGCTCGTCATCGGCGGGCTGGCCGTGCTCGGCGCCGACTTCAGCCGCCGCGACGCCCGCGTGCTGACCGCCATCGCGAGCCAGGCTGACACCGCCATCTTCGAGGACCTGTCGCGCCAGCGCCTGAAGCGCATCTTCAAGCGCTACGTGAGCGACAGCGTCGTCGAGGACATGCTGAAGCACGACGCCGACGACTATCTGCGCGGCAAACGTCGCGAAATCACTGTGATCTTCACTGATCTTCGCGGCTTCACGACGGTCAGCGAGGGGCTCGAGGTCGACGTGCTGGTGGGCATGCTCAACGAGCACCTCGCGGCGATGACCGAGGAGGTCTTTCGCCACGGCGGGACGGTCGACAAGTTCATCGGCGACTGCGTGATGGCCTTCTGGGGGGCGCCGGTCGCCGCCGGCGATCACGCCGAGCGCGCGGTGCGGGCCAGCCTGGCGCTGCGGCGGCGGCACCAGCGACTCCAGAAGGCCTGGACGGCCCGGGGTCTTCCGTCGCCCGCGGTCGGCATCGGGGTCGCGAGCGGCGAGGTGATGGTGGGCAACATCGGCTCGGAGCGCCTGTCGAGCTACACCGTCATCGGCGACCGGGTGAACTTGGCCTCGCGGCTCGAGGGTCTGGCGGCGGGCGACGAGGTGCTCATCTCCGAGGCCACCCGGCAGCAGCTCGGCCCGGGCTTCACCGTCGAACCGCGGGGCGAGGTGATCGTCAAGGGCAAGACGCTGGCGGTTCGGATCCACAACGTCGTGGATGGCCCGATCACGCCGCTGGGCGCGACCGAGTAGCGCCGGCCCTGGCTCGGGCCGCCCCCTCACATTTTGGGCGCAAGGGCGTCGTCGGCGCGCCGTCCTCCTTGGTGGGGAGGACGACGCCGTGCCCGACATGCCCGAGGAACCCGAGATGGCGGGCGTGAGCCCCCGGCCGCTCGCCCGCTTCGGCCGCCTGACCGCCGCCTCGCCCCGTTCCCACCCCGGGGTCGTGGCGCCCGGCTGCCTCGTCCGCAGCGTCGATGGGGAGTGGTGCCTCATCGACGACGCGCCTCCCGGGGTCGCGCTGGCCGACGCCGCCCTCG
>CALBMW010000495.1 GCA_937896275.1 uncultured Myxococcales bacterium | reverse complement strand
GTCGCGCAGCACCGCTCTGCCGGCCGATGCCTGCGTTGGAAAGCCTTCGAATACCACGAATATTCCTGCAGCCTCCCGCCTTGGCCTCGACCGGCAGCCCGGCACTGCACTCGGTCCGGATTTTGTGGGGAGGCTCCTACTCGGCGGCGCCGGCCAGCGCGGGCGGCGCGGCCGCGGCTCCGGCCAGGGCCCTTCGCGTGATGCCAACGCTCCGCGCGAGGATGGCATCGAACCACCGCGTGGGGAGCAGCCGCTGGGCGACGAGCGTCAGGCGCGCGTGAATCGACACCACGTAGCGGGCTCGGGGGCGCCGCGCGCGCACCGCTCGGGCCACCGCCCGCGACACCCACACCGTGTCGATCTCGATGAAGCGCTTGGCGTCGGCGTTCATGCGCTCGACGCTGGCCAGCACGGCCGCGTAGGGCGAATCAGGCGTTCGGTAGCTCACCAGCGAGTCCACCGCGTGCTGCGCGAAGTCGGACTTCACCATGCCCGGCTCGACGAGCGCCACGTCCACGCCGAAGGGCCCGAGCTCGATGCGCAGCGCGTCCGACAGCGACTCGACCGCGTACTTCGAGGCGTTGTAGACACCGAAGAAGGGCAACGTCACGCGACCGCCCATGCTCGACACGTTGATGACGCGCCCGGCGCGGCGGTCCCGCATCTCGGGCAGGAAGGCGCGCGTGACGCGCATCAGCCCGAAAACGTTGGTGTCGAACTGCCGCTTCATCTCGGCGTCGCCGATCGCCTCGGTCGGCCCCAGCAGCCCGAAGCCCGCGTTGTTGATCAGCACGTCCAGCCCATGCCCGGCCGTGCGCGCCCGGATCTGATCCCGCGCGGCGTCCACCGATGCATCGTCGGTCACGTCCATCGCGAAGGCCTCGAGCTTCACGCTCATCGCCAGGGCCTCGGCCTCGAGGCTGCGCAGCCGCTCGACGTTGCGGCCCGTTGCGAAGACGTGGTGCCCTTCGCGGGCGAGGTGCAGCGCCATATGACGCCCGAGGCCGGAGGTCGCGCCGGTGACGAGGATCGTCTTCGTGGTGGTGGTCATGGCAGGTTTCCTTTCGCTTCGCCGGGCCGAAGAGCCCGGGTGTGATGAGTATTCGCGCCTCTCGGTCCGGGCGACTCAGCTCGGGCGACCCGGCTCAGGCGACTCGGCGGTGGCCGCTCCGTCACCGAGGCTCAGCCCACGCAGCACCAGCGTCAGGCCGTCCGCCAAGTCTTCCGCGAAGTCGACCCGCATCGCCGCGAACGCGGGGCGCCGCAGGACCTCGGCCGCCGCCGGTGGTGGGTGCGCCGCGGGCCACAGCCCCGTCACCAGGGCATACGCCTGCTTGAGGAAGCGGAACGCGCGCCCAGGATGCAGCCCTGGATCGAGCGTCGGCAGCGCCACCCCCAGTGCCATCGCCAGGCGCATCGCACCCGCCACATAGGCGGTCTTGTGCTGCGCGATGCGCTCGGCGTCGACGTTGTGCTCCAGCACCGAGCTGACGATGCTCGCCAGGGCGCAGAGCCTGGGCGCGGCCGCCAGGCTGTCCGCGAGCGTTCGCCCGACGCGTTCGGGCGTCGTGGGCGAGGGCAGCGCGACCAGCCGCCCCACGGCGTCCCCGAGCCAACGGTCGTGACCGTCCTGCAGCAGAGCGAGGAAGATCCCCTCCTTGCTCTGGAAGTACCTATAAATATTAGACTTTGCGAGCCCGACCCTTCGCCCTATGCCGTTGAGGCTGATGGTCTCGTAGCCGACCTCGTCGAACATCGCCGCCGCCGTCTCGAGGATGGCATCCCGCCGCTCCGCCTTCTGCGCCGGCTGCCGGGCGCGCAGCCAGCACGAGCGGGGGGTCTTGGAGTCGGTGGGCGGCGGCAAAGGGGGGGGCTCCTGGGCTCGATTCGAGGGCGACGATAGCGATCGCTCGAATAGGAGACCAGCAGTTTTTTAATAAACGACCACCGGTCTGTAATTTGACGGCGAGGCCCTTGAACTCGGCCGTGCTCGCGAGCCTCATCATCGCAGGTTCAGGTAGTGATACCAGCCGATCCACAGCGCGGCGCCGTAGCCGGGCGCATCGGCCCACTCGCCGTAGCCGGAGAGAGCCAGGGCCCAGAAGTCGGTGACGCGCCATTCGAGTCCGGCGCTGGCGCGCGCGACGGTGATGAGATCGCTGGTCTCGGGCAGGGTGGCCTCGCGCTGGCCGGTGACGGTGATGACCTCACGCCCGTCGGCGACCTGCCTCACGGCGACGCCGCCCTCGAGCGCGAGCCAGGGGCTGAAGTGGTCATGGGAGGTGACGGCGAGGCCCGCCAGGGCGACGTGGCGACGCTGACGCCAGCGCACCGAGCGGCCGAGCGTCTCGGCCCGAGACTGCAGAGCCTGAGTGATGTCGAGCTGGTACCGCAGCGTCGTGGACCAGTGATAGTCCAGCCCGTAGCCCAGCAGCAGGCCCCCACCCACCGAGAGCGCGTCAGCGGTGCGCTCGTCAGGACCCGCGGCCTCGCCTTGGTGGATGACCGCGAAGGGCCGAAGGGACAGCTCATCGGTGTCGGCGCCGGCCGGGGCGGGCAGGATCGCGAACCAGACGATCCACCCCACGGGTCGTAGCAGTTCCGGGCAGCGGCGCGGTCCAGCGTGCCGGGCCCGTCGCGCTCGCGGTCCAGACGCACGGCCATCGAGCCTACCCATGCTTCACGATCGTCGTGGCGAGTGGTGAGGTCTTGACCGGACCGCCATCAGCCCTTGGGACATCGCGCCGCGCATGGTGTCTCCCGCCCCCTCGCCTCGGCCCGCGCGCCGGCCCGCCGACCCTGGGCGGTGCGACGCAGTGTGACCGCAGAGGCACCGTAGGTCATGGTCGTCGCGCCGCGCAACCTCATGGCGCCTTGGCGGTCCCGGCCCGCCGGGTGGAGCTACGAGAGCCGCAACCGTGATCGCCGCTGCCTGGGCGCCAGCAGGGGCCACCCGTGGTTCCGGGGTGCCCGCTGGGGCTGCTGCCGCGCGCACGGTTGTCGGGGTCGTGGCCACGAGGAAGTGCCCCGAAGAAGTGCCCGGCACCTCTCGCGGAAGTGCCCGGCACCTCTCGCGGAAGTGCCCCGAAGAAGTGCCCGGCACCTCTCGCGGAAGTGCCCGGCACCTCTCGCGGAAGTGCCCCGAAGAAGTGCCCGGCACCTCTCGCGGCACCTCTCGCGGAAGTGCCCGGCACCGCTCGCCCGGCACCGCTCGCCCGGCACCGCTCGCCCGCCCTCTCGCCGCCGCGACCGGAGCGGGGCTTCGCCCGGACTACTTCGCGACGCCGCGGTTGAAGGTCGCTTCGATGGCGAGGGCCTTGCGGCCGGCCTCGTCGGCCTTCTCGGAGGCCAGCTGGGCGTCGTCGGCCGCCGCGCTGGCCTGCTGGGCCGCCGTCTGCGCACGCTGGGCGGCCTGATCGGCCTTGTCCGCTGCCGTCGCCGCCGTGCTCTCGGCGCCGCCCACGCGGGTCTCGATCCCGTCGAGCCTGATCTGGAGCTCCGAGATCTTGTCCTCGAGCTGCTGGACCCGACCCGAGGCGGCGCAGCCGGTGCTCATCGCGAGCGCCACGACCGTGAGCCCCATCGTGCATATGTACGAACGCATCGCGCTTCCTCCTGGCTGAGGTGGTGTCTCCTGACACGCCGCTCGCGACGGAAGGGCCAGCGACCGGCGGCCTCCCAAAGCGCAACGGGCGTGCCACGCGGTTGCGGCTCGACTCCGCCCCGCTTCCCGGCCAAACGTTACTGCGCGGCGCACGGACGTGGCGCACGCGCCCCGACCCTCACCGACATCGCAGACCCTTCGGAGACGGTAACGTCAACGCCCCCCCGTCGAGCCCCTCGCCGGCCCGCGCCGCCTCGGCCCGCTCGGCGCTGCCCGGGTGCGTGGACAGGATCTCCGGGGGCGTCATCCCCGCGGTCTCCTTCGCCAACCGGTCGAAGAAGATCGCCATCCCGCGCGGATCGATCCGCGCCCTCCGCAGCAGGGCCCGCCCATGCTCGTCGGCCTCGCGCTCCTGATCCCGGTCGTAGCCAGTCCCCACGACCGTCACCGCCGCGCCCACCAGGCTGCCCAGATCCACGAAGCCGAGCACCGTCCCCACCAACACCCAGCCCCCAACCTGCCGCAGGATGCGCACGACGCCGTGGCGCAGCAGAACGTGCTGCATTTCGTGCGCGAGGACGGCCGCCACCTCGTCGCCCGACTCGGCCGCCTCGAGCAGCCCCATGTGCACGGTGACGAAGCCGCCGGGCAGCGCGAAGGCGTTGATCGAAGGATCGTCCACCACCGCGAACCGGAAGGTGTAGGGGCTGTCGATGGCCGCCAGCAGGGGCGCGGACACCGCCATCACGTAGTTCATCGGGCCGGGATCGGTGCAGCGGCCCGACGCGGGGGCCACCTGCTCCCAGGTGTACTCGCCCAGCTTCTCTTCGGCCTCGGCGGGCACCAGGGCCACCAGGGTGCCCGCCCCCCACGACGCCAGCGCGAAGGCGCCCCAGATCGCGAGCGCCAGCGCCGCGACGACGCCGCCGATCTCGAGGGCAACGCGCCCCTTGCCGTGGCCGAAGCCCGCCGGCTCGTCCGATCCTCGTTGCGTGTGCGGTTGCAATTCGGCGCTCGACGTCCTTTGATGCTCGCGTCGTCGACCGCCGCAGGGTGGCGCGACGACCGCGTCGGCGCAAGGTGCGCCGCGCCCGACAGACCCTCGAGCGGCTCGACATCGACAGGATCACGATGAAGCACGCCATTGAGTACGGGCCGTCCTTCGCCTGGTTGCGCATCAACCTCGCCCCCGGCGAGACCATCGAGGCCGAGGCCGGCGCGATGGTCACCAAGACCCCCGACCTGGGGATGTCCACGCACCTCAACGCCGGCAACAAGGCGGGCTTCTTCGGCAAGGTGATGGCCATCCTCGTCGCCCTCGCCCGCAAGGTCTTCGGCGGCGAGACGATGTTCATCAACCGCTTCGGCGGCGCCCACGGGGGCGAGGTGCTGCTGGCGCCCAGCCTGTCGGGCCCCATCTGGCACCGGCGCATGCAGGCGGGCCAGCGCAGCCTGCTCGTCCAGGCCGGCAGCTACCTCGCCAGCACGGGCAACATCGAGACGAAGATGCGCTGGGCCGGCCTCCGCGGCCTCTTCGGCGGCGAGGGCCTCTTCTTCCTCGAGTCGCAGGGTGACGGTGACCTTTTCATCAACAGTTACGGCGGCATCCAAGAGATTGACGTGGAGGGCGGCTATATCGTCGACACCGGCCACATCGTCGCCTTCGAGTCCTCGCTCGACTTCAAGATCAAGGGGGCCGGCCAGGGTCTGAAGTCCCTCTTCCTGTCGGGCGAGGGGTTGGTCTGCGAGTTCAGCGGCCGCGGCAAGCTCTACATCCAGTCGCGCAACCTCGGCGCGCTGGTCGGCTGGCTCTCCCCCTTCCTGCGATAGGCACCGCATGCGCTTCGACATCCACTACAAGCCCGCCCACAGCCTGGCCGTCGCGTCCCTCGGCCCCGGCGAGAGCGTGCGCGCCGAGTCCGGCGCGATGGTCAGCATGAGCACCAACCTGAAGCTGACCACCGATGGCCCGATGGGGGGCAAGAAGGGCAGCTTCCTCAAGGGGCTCAAGCGCGCGGTCCTCGGCGGCGAGAGCTTCTTCACCAACACCTTCACCGCGCAGGGCGGCCCCGGCGAGGTGAGCCTCGCGCCGTCCCTGTGCGGCGACATGGTGGTGCACACGCTGGGCAGCAACGAGGCCTTGTTCATCCAGGGCTCGAGCTACGTCGCCGCCCCCGACTCGGTGCAGCTCGACACCCGCTGGCAGGGCTTCCGCGGCCTCTTCTCGGGCGAGGGCCTGTTCTTCCTGAAGGCCACCGGCCACGGCCCGGTGCTGGTCAACGCCTTCGGGGCCATCCACGTCGTCGACCTCGACGGCGAGCTGATCGTCGACACCGGGCACCTCGTCGCCTTCACCGAGGGGCTGCAGTACACGGTCGAAAAGGTCAGCTCCGGCTGGATCGACAGCTACCTGTCGGGCGAGGGCTTCGTCCTGCGCATGCGCGGCCGCGGGCGCCTCTATCTGCAGACGCGTAACCCCGCCGAGTACGGCAAGGCCGTGGGCTCACGCCTGCCGGCCCGCCGGGAGTAGCCGCATGAAGAGCGAAATCCTCGACACGCCCGACTTCGGCCTGGTGCGGGTGCGGTTCGAGCGTTCCGGCGAGACGATCGTCGCCGAGTCGGGCGCGATGGTGTCGATGAGCCTCGGCATCAAGATGACGACCAAGATGCGCGGGGGCCTGCTGCAGGCGGCCAAGCGGCGGCTCCTGGGCGGCGAGAGCCTGTTCCAGAACACCTACGAGAGCACCGCGGCCGGTCAGGAGCTGCTGTTGGCGCCCGCCGCCGAGGGCGCCGTGGTGAGCGCCACGCTCGTGGCCGGCGAGAAGCTGTTCCTGCAGAGCGGCGCCTACCTGGCGCACACCGGCGATCTGAAGATGGACGGCAAGGTGGCCGGCCTGCGGTCCTTCTTCGGCGGCGTCGGCTTCTTCATGCTCCAGTGCGAGGGCCCCGGCGAGCTTCACTTCAACAGCTACGGCGCATTGCACGAGATCGAGGTGGGGCCCGAGGGCTACGTCTGCGACAACGGGCACATCGTCGCGTTCACCGAGGGCCTCACCTACGAGGTGCGCAAGTTCGGCGGCTTCAAGGGGCTGTTCTTCAGCGGCGAGGGCCTCGTGACGCACTTCCGCGGGCAGGGCCAGGTGTTCATCCAGACGCGCAACGCGCCGGCGCTGGCCAACTTTCTCGAGCCCTACCGGCGCGTGCGGCGCAGCAGCAACAACTGATCTCGCGTCCAGCAGGGCCGTATTCGTGCAGCACTGCTGCACACGGATTGCCCGGCGCCGCGGTGCCTGCTAGCGTCTGTCCACCGTTGGGGGAGGATCGATGATCCACACGGTGGTTCGGGGCGACTCGCTCTCGAAGATCGCTCGAAAGTACGGGGTGTCGAGCTGGCGTGCGCTCTACGACGCGCCAGAGAACGCGGCGTTTCGCGCGATGCGCCCCAACCCGAACCTGATCTACCCCGGCGACCGGCTGCAGATCCCGGCGCGCACCGGCAGGCCTGCGACCTCGCACGGCTCGTCGTCGAGCGGCGGCGGTTCGTCCTCGAGCAGCCACGGCAGCAGCGGCCAGAGCAGCTCGCAGGGCAGCCCATCGAGCGGCGGCAACGGCGGCAACGGCGGCATGAGCTACGACCCGTCCTACGACGGCGGCATGAGCTACGGCCCGCCCTACGACGGCGGCATGAGCTACGACCCGTCCTCGGACGGCGGCATGTGCACGGCCGACGACGCCCCGATACCGCAGGGCTCGCCGACGGACGTCGGCAAGGAGCCCGACGTCCTGACCGTGTCGATGCTCCGCGACGTCAGCTTCGTCCTCCCCTTCCAGTTCGTCCGCTTCCTCTGCGAGGTCTTCCGGGCGACTGACGCCGACGCCCGCCACGCGATCGGCGTGCTGAGCCAGTACGCGGACGGCGCCTCGGGCGTGTGCGACCTCTACACCGCCTACCGCTACTACCAGCACGGCGACGGCGCCAAGGGCACGGCCAGCGCCTTCAAGGGGCTGGCGAGCGTGTGGAAGGCGCTGCCATCCGGGCTGCACAAGAGCACCCTCCAGTCCCTGCAGCGCGCGCTGCGGCGCATTCCCAAGTTCGCCCCCGTGGCGGACATGCTCGAGCCCCTCGATCGCTGCGGCGGCATCTCGAGCCTGCTGATGCTGCTGTCGTCCTTCATCTCGGGGGACGCGCGCGACGCACGCAGCGCGGCCAACGACTTCGTGGATGGCCTGCGCAAGAACCCGGGCGAGGCGGCGCGCATGGGGCTGCCGCTCGTCGAGTTCTTCGGCAGCCTCATCCCCGAGCGCACGCGCGCCAAGCTGCTGGCCAAGATGGCGGGCCGCAAGATCCCGGTCGCCGGCACCATCGTGGTCGGCATCACCGACATCGTGTCCATCTGGTCCGAGCCGGGCGACTGGACGCGCTGGGCCGGCCTGGGGAGCACCTTGGTCGCCCTGGTGCCGGTCGCTGGCACCGCCCTGTCCTTCCTCATCGATCTGGGCGTCCTGCTCGGCACGATCGTCGAGAACATCAACGATCTCAGCGTGGCCATCAGCCACAACCCATTCCAGGGCAACTGACCCGGGTCGGCCCCCCCCGCGCCGAGACCGCCCGAACCCCCGTCAGGCGCGGACGACGCCCAGGACCGCGATGTCATCGAAGGGCTCGGCTGCCCCCACGTGGCCGTCGAGCGCCGCCTCCAGAGCCCCGACCAACCCCGCGGCGTTGGCTGCGACGGCGCTGGCCGCGCGAGCGATGTCCTCGGCACGCCGTGCGCCGAAGGCCTCGCCCGCTGCGTTTCGCGCGTCGGTGACGCCGTCGGTGTAGGCCAGGAACCCGTCGCCGGGCGCCAACGACACCCGGCCGACCCGGTAGCGCGGCTGCGGCAGCACGCCCATCGCGGGCCCGGTCGCGGCGAGGCGCCCGACGATCTCGCCGCCCCTCAGGTGCAGGACCGGCCCATGGCCCGCGTTGACGTAGCACGCCGCCCCGCTCGCCAGATCCACCGCGCCCACGAAGATCGTGGCGAACATGTCGAGCGCGCCGTGGTTGCGCACGAGATAGGCGTTGGCGCGCTCGATCACCTCGAGCAGCCAGGACGCCCGCCCGTCCGGGGCCCCCTCGTCGGCCGGGATCACCTCGCAGAAGGCCCGCACCAGGGTCCGCAGCAGCGCCATGAACACCGCCGCGCCCGCCCCCTTGTCACACACGTCGGCGAGCACCAGCACGAGCGTCCCATCGACCAGAAAGGCGTCGTAGAGATCGCCCCCGACGTTGCGCGCCGCGCGCAGGCGCGCGTCGAGCGTCCAGCCGGGCACCGACGGCAGCGCGACGGGTCGGAAGCTCTCGAGGATGCGCCGCCCGACGGCGAGCTGATGCGCGAAGACCTCGCCGCCGCCCACGCCGAAGGGCTCGACGAAGGTGGAGAAGGCGTCGGCACGCCGCTGCAGCTTGCCGATGCGCGTGTTCGCGAGCCACAGGCGCGCCCGCAGCCCGGGCCCGCTGTTGCGCCGCGCGATGTGCCGCAAGACAGGCGGCCGACGCACGACCAGGGTGTTGCGGTTGAGGCCGCCGACCTCCTCGTGGCGCAGCTCGTCCACGCACTGGCGGGCCAGGAAGATGCCGAGACCGCCGGTGGGGCGCTGCTCGGGCGGCGCGTGGACGCCGGGCGTCGGCGTCGCGTGGGGGTCGAAGCGGGGCGCCTCGTCCTCGATGACCACCACGACCTCGTCCGCGGTGACTCGCGCGACGAGGCGGATGACGCCGTCGTGGCCGAAGGCGACGTAGCCGTGGTTGACGATGTTGGTGACGATCTCGTCGACGGCCAGCCGCAGCTTGTAGCGCGCGTCGCGCCCCAGCCCGCCCGCGGCCGCCACGTCGGCCACGAAGTCGACGACCAGCGGCAGCCACGCCGTGGCGCTGGGGATCACCAGCGGGCCGAGCTCACGCACGGCGGGCGACCAGCACCAGGCAGCTGCGTGGCCCCACGAGCGCCGACGACCGCCTCAACGGCGGGGCCTCCTCGAGGGGCGTGAAGTCGCCGGGGGACAGCGCGTGGGTGTCGACCACCTGGTGCCACTGACAGTGGGCGGGCGGCGGCGGGAGGGTGAAGACGTGCCCCTGCCAATGCATGTTGAAGGCCGCGTAGACACCCCCCTCGCCCTCGGCGGCGCGCCACTCGAAGGCCAAGGTGCGCGCCCACTCGGCCCACTCCGGCTGATCCGGCTGCACGCCGTGGAACACGATGTCGGGGTCGTCGCCGGTCTGCGTGGGGTGCTCGGGCGCGCGCAGCACGGGGCAGGCGCGCCTGAGCGCGACGAGCTGCCGCGCGAAACGCAGCAGGTCGGCGTTCGTGTCGCAGAGCCGCCAGTCGACCCAGCCGACCGGCCCGTCGTGGCAGTATGGGTTGTTGTTGCCCTGCTGCGAGCGCCCCATCTCGTCGCCCATCAGCAGCATGGGGACGCCGCGGCTCAGCAGCAGCAGGGCCAGGCTGTTGCGCGCCATCCGGCCGCGCGTGGCGCGGATCGCCGGGTTCTCGGTGGGCCCCTCGACGCCGCAGTTCCAGCTGTCGTTGTGATCGGCGCCGTCGCGGTTGTCCTCACCGTTCGCGTCGTTGTGCTTGCGGTCGTAGGACCACAGATCGGCCAACGTGAAGCCATCGTGGCAGGTGATGAAGTTGACCGAGGCCATCGGGCCCCGCCACGGGTACAGCTCGGGGGAGCCCATGACGCACTCCGCCACGGTCTTCACCTGCCCGTCGTCCCCGCGCAGGAAGCGCCGCGCGGCGTCCCGATAGCAGCCGTTCCATTCGGCGAAGCGCCCGTCGTAATGCGGGAAGTTGCCCACCTGATACAGCCCGCCCGCGTCCCACGCCTCGGCGATGAGCTTCACGTTGGCCAGGACCGGATCGTGCGCCAGCGTCTCGAGCAGCGGTGGGTTGTCGAGCACGTGCCCCTCGGTGTCGCGCCCCAGGATGGACGCGAGGTCGAAGCGGAAGCCATCGATGTGATACTCGGACACCCAGGCGTGCAGACACTCCAGCACCATCGATCGCACGAGCGGATGGTTGCAGTTCAGCGTATTGCCGGTGCCGCTGAAGTTCCGATAGCTGCCGTCGGGCGCCAGCATGTACCAGCTCTTGTTGTCGATGCCCCGGAACGAGACCGTGGGGCCGCGCTCGTCGCCCTCGCCGGTGTGATTGAAGACGACGTCCAGCACGACCTCGATGCCGTTGGCGTGCAGCGTCTTGACCAGGTTCTTGAACTCGTCGATCTGCATGCCCAGGGGGCCGGTCACCGCATAGCCCGCCTTGGGGGCGAAGTAGCCCACCGTGCCGTAGCCCCAGTAGTCCAGGCGGTCGTCGGCCATCGCCAGCTCGTCGAACTCGAAGATGGGCATCAGCTCGACGCAGTTGACGCCCAGCTCGAGCAGGTGGGGGATCTTCTCGCGCAGCCCGCCGAAGGTGCCCGGGTGGCGCACCCCCGAGGCGGGGTGCCGGGTGAAGCTGCGCACGTGCATCTCGTAGACGACGAGCTCCTGCATGGGGATGCCCGGGGGGCGGACCCCCTCCCAGTCGAAGTCGTCGAAGCCGATGCGGCTGCGCAGGGGCGCGTCGGTCCGCACCCCATACACCGGGCGCCCCGAGATGGCGCGGGCGAAGGGGTCGAGCAGCACGATGCTCGGATCGAAGCGGTGGCCCGCGTCGGGATCCCACGGCCCGTCGACACGATAGCCGTACTCGACCGTCTCGGCGTCGAGGCCGAAGACGACCATCGCGAAGACCTTGCCGACCTTGAAGTCGGGCGGAAAGGGGATCTCGACGGTGGCCGGCCCGCCCGGCCGCTCGTAGAGCACCAGGGTGCAGGCGGTCGCGTACATCGATGCCACGGAGAAGTTGATGCCGCCCGGGACGCGCGTGGCGCCATAGGGCAGCGGCCGCCCAGGTCTCAGATCGTAGCCGGCGATGTGGTGGGTCGGGTGCAGATCGATGCGCTCGAGATCGCCCATGCGCGGAGCCTCAGCGGGGCGCCTCGAGGACGCGCATGCCGTCCTCGAGACCCTCGTATGCCTGGAAGAAGGTCAGAAAGCCCGTGACCTCCATCGTGTCGCGAATCGGATCGCTCAACCCGACGAGGACCAGATCGCCGCCGCGTGCCTGCACCTTGCGGTACAGCGAGAGCAGCAACCGCAGGCCGGCGCTGGACATATAACGCACCTTGCGCATGTCGAGCAGCAGCTTCACCCCGTCCGACACCTCGCCGTTCAGGCGCGCCTGCACCTCGGGGACGGTGGTCGTGTCGAGCTCACCGGTCAGCCCGACCACCGTCACCTCGCCGCGCTTCTCGATGTGAACCTTCATGGCGCCTCCGGCCCGGGGGGCCATTTGCGAAGCTAGCACGGCTACGACGCCGTCGCAGTTTTGCCGCGCCGCCCGGAACCTCGGGGGCGCCGGGTGGTCTGAGGGGTCACGAAGACAGCGTCACGAAGACAGCGTCACGAAGACAGCGTCACGAAGACAGCGTCACGAAGCCCACGTCACCCAGGCGGCGCGGCCTCCCACCCTCTGCCGCTGGGTGGAGGGACGCCGACCTGCACCTCGATCGCCTCGACGGAGCCATGCCATGCGTCACTTGCCCTGGTCCACCGCCTTCCTCGCGCTCGCCTTCTCGGGCGCCCTCGCCGCGCCCGGCGAGCCGGCCCTCGAGCCCGCGCGCGCTCGCGAGGTGCTGGCCCCCTTCACTCTCACGTTGCCCACCGGCCCGGTGATCGCCGCCGGCCCCGGGGTGCTGCAGATCGCGCGGCGCGTCCGCACCGATCCGGGCGAGCTGCCGCGCCTGAAGGTGAAGGCCGGCGACGCGACCCTCGACCTGCCGCTGAAGCACACCCAGGTCTTCGCCGAGCTGACCGGCTACGTGGCCCGCGTCAACGTGATCCAGACCTACGAGAACCCCTTCGACCGCCCCATCGAGGCGATCTACGTCTTCCCGCTGCCCGAGAACGCCGCCGTCGACGACATGAAGCTGACGATCGGCGACCGCGTGATCCAGGCCGACATCCGGAAGCGCGGTGAGGCACGCCGCACCTACGACGACGCGAAGCGCGCCGGTCACACCGCCGCCCTGCTCGAGCAGGAGCGGCCCAACGTCTTCACCCAGTCGGTCGCCAACATCGCGCCCGGCGAGCGCATCGACGTCACGCTGCGCTACGTGCAGACGCTGACCTACGACGCCGGCGAGTTCGAGTTCGTGTTTCCGATGGTCGTCGGCCCGCGCTTCATCCCGGGCGCGCCCCTCGCGGGCGGCCAGCTCGGCACCGGCTGGGCACCGGACACCGACGCCGTCCCCGACGCCTCGCGCATCACGCCGCCCATCGTCGGGGCCGGCCTGCGAAGCGGCCACGACATCTCGCTCGAGGTGATGCTCGACGGCGGCGAGCTGCTCACCGATCTGCAGACGCCCACCCACGAGGTCGACGCCCGCATCACCGAGGACGGCCAGGTGCATGTCATCCTGAGCGCGTCCGACCAGGTGCCCAACCGCGACTTCGTGATGCGCTATCGCCTCGACGCCGAGGTGCCCCGGGCCCAGGTCTTCGATCACCACGACTTCCGCGGTGGCTTCTTTTCGCTGGTGCTGCACCCGCCCCGCCTCGACCTCGACCGCCTCGTGGGGCAGCGCGAGCTGGCCTTCGTGATCGACGTGTCGGGCTCGATGAACGGCATCCCGCTGGGGCTGGCCAAGGACGCCGTGCGCCGCGCGGTGAGCCAGCTGGGCCCCGACGACACCTTCAACGTCTACACCTTCGCCGGCCAGACGGCGCGCGCCTTCGAGGGTCCGCGGCCCGCCAACGCGGGCAACATCGTGCAGGCCTTGGGCTTCGTCGACGCGGCGCGGGCCGGGGGCGGCACCTTCCTGGCCGACGCGGTCGAGGAGGCCCTGGCGCCCGCCCCCGACAGCGGTCGACACCGCTACGTCTTCTTCCTCACCGACGGCTACGTGGGCAACGAGCAGGCGATCTTCGGGCGCGCCGAGGCGCTGGTGAAGGCGCACGCGCGGGGGGGCCACAAGGCGAGCGTGTTCTGCCTGGGCACCGGCTCGGCGGTGAACCGCCACCTGCTCGAGGGGCTCGCCAAGGCGGGCCGAGGGCTGGCGCAGTACCTGACCGCGCGCGAGGACGCGGCGGGCGCGATGAACCGCATCTTCCGGGTGATCGATCACGCCGTGATCAGCGATCTGAGGATCGACTGGGGCGGCCTCGACGTGAAGAGCATCGAGCCCAACGAGCTGCCCGACCTGTTCGCCACGCGGCCGCTCGTCGTCACCGGGCGCTTCGACAAGGGCGGCTCGGCCACCGTGACCGTGCGCGGCACGATGAACGACCGGCCCTTCCGGATGAAGGTGCCCGTGACCCTGCACACCGACGGGCGGGCCCGCGGCGCCCTGCCGACGCTGTGGGCGCGGGCCCGGGTCGAGTCGCTCGAGCGACGCCTGTGGGGCGGCCACGACGCGGACGCCGTGGCCGAGATCGAGAAGACCGGGATCGCCTTCCGCATCGTCACGGCCTTCACCAGCTTCGTGGCCGTCGATCAGAGCCGGGTGGTGGGCGACGGGCGGCCCACGACGGTGGTGCAGCCGGTCGAGGCGCCCGAGGCGGTCGACATCAGTACGGCCGCGCCCGCCAGCGCCCAGGTCTTCTTGATGAGCGGCACCCGAACAGGCGCCAGCTACGGCGTGGGCGGCCTGGGGCTGAGCGGATCGGGCGGCGGCGGCGGCGGCGGTGTCGCGGACGCGGGCGGCGTCGGCAGGCTCGGCACGCGTGGAAACGGGGTCGGCTACGGGCGGGGCGCGAACGGGCTCGGCGAGAGGGCATCGGTCGCTCCGAGGGTGCGCGGCGGCGCCCCGGCGGTGTCGGGCATGCTGTCGGCCGACCTCGTCCAGCGCGTCTTCCGCCGGCACACCCGCGAGATCCGCTCCTGCTACGAGAAGCAGCTTCGGAAGGTGCCCACGCTGGCGGGCAAGGTGGTGCTGAAGCTGATCATCGACGCCCTGGGCAAGGTCATCTCGGCGACCATCAGCGAGACGACGCTGAAGGACAGCGAGGTCGAGACCTGCATGGCGGCGAGGGCGGCCAAGTGGGTGTTCCCGGCGCACAAGGGCGGCGGTCAGGCGGTCATCACCTACCCCTTCGTCTTCAAGCCGGGGCGCTGATCGGGGGGCGCGCGACCGGCCCTCAGAACCACCACCGCGCCCCGAGGCCGACGTCCAAGTCGGGATCGGTCTCGGGGAGGATCTTCACGCCGGGCACCAACTCGAGGAAGACATCGACCGGCGGCCCCTTGGGCGACCACGAGATGCCGAAGGGGATGCGCACCGAGAGGCCGTCCCCGCGATCCCCGCCCTTGTCGTCGGCGACGCGGACCTTCGCGCCGATGCCCACGTAAGGCCGCCAGGTGCCGCCCTTCACGCCGCGCATCCACTCGGGGAAGTGGAGCAGGTAGTCGCCGTGCACGTGGAAGTCTTCGTCCAGGAAGCTGAAGTCCAGAGCGAGATCGAAGGCGTGGCGGTCGTCGACGGTGAACTTGGCCGACAGGCCGCTCGGCTCGCCGAGGATGACCCCGATGCCGAAGTCGCCGGGGGCGGCGGCCCGCGCGCCACCGACCGAGGTGACGAGGAGCAGGAGGGCGAGGCACTGAGGGTTCAGGGTGTGCATGCATCGAGTATGCCCGCATACCGTCCCGCAGGGAATCAGCCCGTCGGCAGCCCGGCGGCATTCCAGGCGATCATGCCGCCCCGCATCGAGGCCACGTAGGCGAAGCGCAGCCCTTCGAGGTGCAGCGCCGCGCGGGCCGAGCGGCGCCCGCTTCGGCAGATCAGCAGGACCGGGACCCCGCGGTCCCAGGCGCCCGCCCGCCCGTCGAGCAGGTCGACCGGCACGACCTCGGCGCCCGCGATGCAGCCCAACTCGCCCGCCGCCTCGTCGACCTCGCGTACGTCCACGACGCGAACGACGCCGCGGTGCGCGTGGGCCCACTGCACGTCGACCTCGGGCACGCCGTCCGCGTCCCGGACCACCGCGTCCCAACCCGGGGGCGCCGCGGGCAAGTCCTGCGCGATGCCGCAATTCTGGTTGGCGGGCAGCGCCTCGGCCAGGTGCAGCGGGGGGGCCAGCCCCAGGTTGTCCATGATGGCGACGAAGTCCTCGACCGAGCGGCCGCCGCCCAGGCGCGGGTTGAGTCGCCTCTCCTCGCCCACGGTGCTGCAGGTGCGGCCCTGGTAGTCGTGGCCGGGGTAGATGAGGCAGGCGTCGGGCAGCGTGAACACCTGTTCGTGGATCGACCGGTAGAGGGTGCGCGCGTCACCCTCCTGAAAGTCGGTGCGCCCGCAGCCGCGGATCAGCAGGGCGTCGCCCGTGAAGGCCATGGTGTGATCGGGGGTGACGTAGGTCAGGCAGCCGGCGGTGTGGCCCGGCGTGGCGCGCACCTCGAGGGCGCAGCCGCCGAAGGTGACGCGGTCGCCGTCGCTGACCGGCACGTCGGCGCAGGCGGCGCCGCCGTGGCGGGCCTGCACGGAGCGGCAACCGTGGCGCGCGCGGAGCAGGCCGGCGCCGGTGACGTGATCGGCGTGGACGTGCGTGTCGAGCGTGAAGCGCAGGGTCAGGCCGAGGTCGGCCAGCAATCGGCTGTCGCGCTCGACGTGCTCGCGAACGGGGTCGATGAGCACCGCGTCGCCGGTCGCCTCGTCGCCGAGCAGGTAGGTGTAGGTGCAGGACGCGCGGTCGAAGAGTTGACGAAAGAGCATGGCGGGCTCCGAGGGCGTTGTGGAGGATGGCTGGTTCAGGTTAGCACCGGGTGTGCCACGACGGGTGCTCGGGGCCGCGCTCGGGTGGCCCGATTGACCACGTCGCACAATGTGACAGATCGTCGCAACATCGTGCGACGCGCACCGCGACAGGCTGGAGGCGAGATGCGCAGCGCAATCTGGACCGCATCGTGGGCGCTCGTGCTCGGCGGCTGCATCAACGGCGGCGGCTCGGGCGACGGGAGCGGGAGCGGGAGCGACGGCGGCGCGACGCCCTCCCCCGGCGGCGGCCCCGGCGTGGCGTCGGCGGGGCCGGTCGCGCTGGATCAGGTGCCCGACCGCATCGCCGCGGCGATCTGCGAGGTTGGCCGACGCTGCTACCTGTCCGACGAGCCCGACTGCGAGGAGTCCACCGCCCAGGGCTACCGCGCGACCGAGTTGGCGTCCCTGCAAGCGGCCGTCGCCGCCGGGCGCGTGCGCTACGACGCCGCCCGCGCGGGTCAGTGCCTGGCCCTCATCCTCCAGTCGTCGGGCTGCGAGCTGCCCGAGTGCGAGGGCGTCGTGGTCGGCCTGGTGGCAGAGGGCGGCGACTGCTTCGGCCGCGAGGAGTGCGCCGCAGGCCTCTTTTGCGCCGATGACGCGGCGTGCCCGGGCGCCTGTCGTCCGGTCGGCGCCACGGGCGATCCCTGCGCGCAGGACGACGCGTGTGCGCCGGGGGCGTTCTGCTCGTTTGCCGTCGAGCCCTCGGTGTGCCGCCCGCGCGCGGGCCAGGGCGAGTCGTGCGGCGACCCCGAGTACGCGGACTGCGCCGACGGGCTGCGCTGCGAGGACGCAGCGGACGGCCGTGAGCTGTGCCAACCCGAGCCCGCCCTCGACGCGGCCACCCCGGGGGGCGCGGGCCAGCCCTGCCAGCGCACCCTGCCGCCCTGCGCGAGCGGCCTTGCCTGCGTGATCGAAGGTGACGCGCCCGTCTGCCGGCCGCGCGTGCCCGTAGGCGGCGCCTGCCGCGAAGGGCTGCTCGAGCCCTGCGTGGCCGGAAGCTACTGCCGCGCGACCGGCGCCGACGAGGCGATCTGCACCGCGCGATCGACGCCGGGCCAGGCCTGTGAGCCCGACGAGGAAGGCGATCGGGCCTGCGTGTCCACGGCGTGGTGCGGCCCCGAGGGCGAGTGCCTGGCGCGGGGCGCCAACGGTGGCGCCTGCGCACAGGACGAGGGGTGCTACTCGGACAACTGCGTGGACGCCCGCTGCGCCGCGCCGCCGGTCTGCGAGGACTGACCCGGCTCAGCCACCCAGCCAGTGCTCGGGGCGGGCCGCGAGCGCCTCGAAGCGGGCGAAGAAGCGCGCCAGGTGCAGGCCGTCGACCAAGGCGTGGTGCGCCTGGATCGACAGCGCCACCTCGGCCGCGTCGTCCCGCTCGACCACCCGCCCCCAGGCGATGCGCGGCACGCTGTCCGCGGGCGCGCGCTGGGGGTGCTGCAGGCTGGTGAAGTCGAGCCAGGGCAGGCAGGTGACGAACAGACGGTCATCCCCCGGGGCCTCGTCGACGCTCGCGTCCGCCAGTCGACCGCGGGCGGCCTTCACCTGCGCGAAGAAGGTCGCCGCGTGGGCATCGAAGGTGCCGTGGCAGTAGCTGAACGTGTCGTCGACGTTGGCCACGGTGAAGGATGGGTGCACGACGGCGTGCTCCACCACCCGCTCGCCGCGGATGCGCTGGCGAAGCTCGCCGACCTCGTTGGCCGCCCGGGTGGCCGCGTAGAGCAGCATGGCGAAGATGGACTGGGTGCCTTCGCGCGCCGCGCGCCGCAGCGGCGTGACGTCGACCCGGGCGGTGACGCAGGCGTGGGGCAGCAGGTAGCCGCGGAAGTGCTCGAAGTGCGGGCGCCGCGGCCAGGTCGCGAGGTCGATCTCGTGGGGGTCGGCCATGCGCGCGAGCTTAGCGTGTCACTCGCTCTCCGTGTACTGGCGACGTCCCGGCTGACGGCGCGTGCTCATCGCTCACCTCCAGTTGGGCGCGCTGATCAGGTCTCGGGTCGGTCTGGAGCGTCAGGCCGCCTGTCCGTGGTCACTGTGTGACGAGCGCAGAGAGGGCAGCGTCGCGGCGAGAGCGTGAGATGGAGAAGGCTCACGGGCGCACGACCTCCAGGATGGCGTCGCGTGCCCGCGCGGACGCCCAGTCCCGGGGCCCGTCCAGGCGTAGCCGAAGTCTGCTGCCGGGGTCCACCACGAAGGTCACGGGCAGGCTCCGGACATCGAAGGCCTCCTCGACGTCGTCCCCTTCGGCGAGCACGATGGCAGGCGGTGGGTCCGAGCCGAGGAAGCGAAGGACGGCGCTCCAGTCCGGATCGAGGCTCACGGCCAGGACGGGCATGTCGCCCTCTGCGGCGTAGGCGAGCAGCGCAGGCAGCTCGTCAACGCACGGCGGGCACCACGTGGCCCAGAAGTGCAGGACCAAGGGCCTGCCGTGCATGTCGCTCAGTCGTAGCGCGCTCCCGTCCCAGCGGCGAAGGTCCAGGTCCGGTGACGGACGGTCGATCGGGGTCGTCTGCTGCGAAGCCACCTGCGGGGGCGAACCTCGCTCGGGGTCGCGGCCGCGCTCGACCGCGTACCAGATGCCCAACATCGATGCCTGCGCTGCGATGAGCGCGGCGATCGTCGCCGGTGTGCGCTTCATGCCACCGGCTCCGGTGCTGGCTCGCTCCCGCCCGGTGAGACCGCCTCCTCGTCGGCGGCGGGCATGCGCGCGCCCAAGGCGGTGTAGAGCACGGGCAGGACGACGAGCGTCGCGAGCATCGACGTGATCACCCCCCCGATCACGACGGTCGCGAGGGGTCGCTGCACCTCAGCGCCAACGCCTGTGTTCAAGGCCATCGGCACGAAGCCGATCGCGGCGACGAGCCCCGTCATCAGCACAGGCCGCAGCCGAGTCTCTGCGGCCTCGCGCGTCGCCTCGGCGAGGCGTCGGCCCGCCGCCATGAGCTGCCTGGCCCGCGAGACGAGCACGAGCTGCCCCAACACCGACACGCCGGAGACTGCGATGAAGCCGACGCCGGCAGAGATCGAGAAAGGCATGCCGACCAGCCAGAGCGCGACGACCCCTCCCACGGCGGAAAACGGCACGCCCGTGAAGACCAGCAAGGCGTCACGCGCCCGACCGAAGGTGATGTAGAGCAGCGAGAAGATGAGCAGCAGGGCGATCGGGACCACGACCGTCAGCCGCTCGCGGGCCCGCTCCAGGTGCTCGAACTGGCCGCCGTAGCGGACGTAGTACCCCGGCGGCAGCTCGACCCCGGCGATGGCGCTGCGAACGTCGGCTACGAAGGACCCGACGTCGCGGTCGCGGACGTTCGCCTGGACGGTGATCCGGCGTCGCGCCCACTCGCGGTTGATCGTCGAGGGGCCAACGACGACGGCGATGCTGGCGAGCTGGCCCAGTGGAATGCGCTGCCCATCAGGTGCCGTCACGAGCAGCCGCTCGAGCCGGCGCGGGTCGTCCCGGTAGCGGTCGTCCAACCGCAGGACGAGGTCGAAGCGCATCTGGCCCTCGACCACCTCGCCCACGCTACGAGTGCCCAGCGACTCGACGAGTTCGAGGACCTCTTCGGCTGGGATCCCGAATCGCGCGATGGCACCGCGGTTCACCTCGATGCGGAGGATCGGCAGCCCGGTGACCTGCTCGACGGTCACGTCCGCGGCCCCCGGGACCTGCTCCACGACGCGCCGGATGTCGTCGGCCCTCGCTCGCAGCACGTCGAAGTCGTCGCCGAAGATCTTGATCCCGACGTCGGCGCGAATCCCGGCGATCATCTCGTTCATCCGCATCTCGATGGGCTGCGTGAACACCGAGCGCATGCCGGGCATGCCGTCGAGCACCGCGCTCATCTGTTGCATCAGCTCGTCCTGGGTGCGGCCCCGCCTCCAGCGGTCTCGCGGGGTGAGCGTCAAGAACACATCCGAGACCTCGAGGCCCATCGGGTCGGTGGCCACCTCCGCCGTGCCCGTGCGCGTCCAGACGTGCGCGATCTCATCGGGGAACTCGGCGAGCAGCAGCCGCTCGATCTGCGTGCCGTAGCGCACGGACTCAGCCAGGGAGACACCGGCGAGGCGCACGGTGTTGATCACGACGGCCTGCTCGCGCAGCCGCGGAACGAACTCGGAGCCGAGCCTGCTCGCGAGGAAAGCGGCGTTCGCCAGCGCGAGCACCGCGAGCCCGAGGACGAGGGCGCGGCGCGACAGGGCCCAAGACAGCAGCGGGCGGTACACCTGCTGGAGCGTTCGGACCA
>CALBMW010000494.1 GCA_937896275.1 uncultured Myxococcales bacterium | reverse complement strand
GACGGGGATGATCACCACGCGCCGCCCCTTGCCGCCGTCCTCGGCGAGGCGCGGGAGCGCTGGTCCCGGGGCCGCCTCGAAGGGCTCGGTCGCCTTCGCAGCGTCGGCGCCCTTGGAGCCTGCGGTGGCGCCGCCCGCGTCGGCTGGCCCACCGGCGTCGGCGTCGGCCAGGGCCCCGCCCGCCGCGGCCAGCAGGCCCGCGATCAGCAGCACCCACGACCCGACCAAGCGCACCTTCGAGAACCGGAACGTCGCCACCGCGCCCTCCTGCGCGCACACCTTGACACCGAGGGTCCTCAGCCGCAACGCGCTCCGCCTCGTCATCACCGCCCACCCCGAGATGGAGTGATCCACGACCGCCGTCGATGCAGACGCCACCGCTTCGCCGACCGGCCGGCAGCCTGACCGGTCGGGCTTCGGCGGCCGACCCTGGGTTCGGCGTCGGGCAACACGCGACCATTGAAATACATCCACCGGGGGCCCGGTTTCTTCGGGCAGGTCGACACCAGCCGCCGTGAACTCCAATGCACCGTCTGTTCCTCATCGCAGGGCTCAGCCTGGCGCCGCTGGCCCCTTCAGCGGCCGATCCAGTGGCTGATCCGGCGCCCGATCCGGCGGTCGACCCGCTCCCTCTCGCCACGCCACCCCCGGTGGCGACCCATTTGATCCTGCGAAGCGGCGAGTTTCAGCTCTCGGGCTACGACACGCGGCACCACGTGGTGGCGGTGCGCTTCCAGGCCGAACTGAGCGCCGCGCCGGGGCGGCTGCGTCCGGTGCGGCTGCGCGGGACGGTGGGCGAGGTGCACCTCGTCATGGGCCCCAGCAGCTTCGATCTGGCGTGGGAGGCCGGCCGCGCAGAGGATCTGGAGCTGCTCGTCGCCGCCTACCCGATCGAGCCGCCGCAGCCGCCCGGCGCGACCGACGCCGACTGCGACGAGCTGGTGCCCGAGCGCGTCGAGCTGAAATCGGGCAGCTTGGTGCTGGCACGCCGGGATCTGCGCGAGCCCCTCCAGCCCGAGCCCGAGGTGCACGCGGTCGTGCGCGTCGGTCGCCCGCAGGTCGATCCGCCCGGATCGCTGCCGGAGCGCATGGTCACCGATCAACTGCACTTTCGAGCCGAAAACTGCCTGCGACGCGCGCTGGGCACCACGACCACCGTCCGCGGCGCCCTCACCGTCGAGCTGCGGACCTCGGCGGTGGGCCGGCCGGAGACACCGACCGTGGTGGTCGACGGGGTGGTGAACCACTTCCTGACGCACTGCCTGGTGCGGTCGATCGGTCGGGACGGCCCGCTCTGGCAGCGGGTGCCGCCCGGGTGGCACGCCTTCGTGCCGCTCTACTTCAACGGCGAGGTCATCACGACCCCCGACGAGGACGCGCCCCCTCCGCTGCCGTGACCGCGCTGCTCTGACCAGGATCCTCCCGCTGCGACCCGCGTCACTACTGCCCGGCGGGCTCCTGGCTCTCGAGTCGGACGAAGGCTCCCCACAGCGGACGGTCGGGCGGCGCCTCGACGCGGGCGTCGCCGAACCACATCGCGTAGCGCGCGACGCCCTTGACCCAGGCCCGCGGCACCACGCCGGCGAGCTCGTCGAGCGGGCAGACGCGGCGGTTGTCGCAGAGCACGAAGATGTGGCCCGACGGCACCTCGATGCGGGGCAGCTCCAGCGCCCAGGGCCGCGCGGCACCCACGTGGTCTCCGAGCGCGGCGTGTGTTCGGCGGTCCTCGAGGTGCTCGAAGAAGAGCTGCTGCCGGCGCGGCCGGTCGGCGTCCTCGCCCGTGCCGTCGTGGTAGGCGAAGTTGCCGCCGATGCGCGTCTCGAGGGGAATGTCGTTGCGCACCAGCACGCCCTCGACCGCGGCCACCGAGTCCCCCGGCAGCGCGAGCACGCGGCGCAGGACCGCGCGGTCGCCGTTCTCCACCAGCACGACGTCCCCCAGGCGCGGCGCGGCCCGACGCATCACCATGAGCACGTCGCCCTCCAGGACGTTGGGCGCCATGGTGTTGCCCATCACCGAGACCAGCTCGACGATCAGCAGCCGCGCGCCCACCACCACGACGAGCAGCAGCAGCGCGGCCGCCTTGAGCAGGCTTCGCGCGGGCAGCTTGCGGCGGGGCGCCGGTCCAACGACGAGCCGCTCGCCCATCAGGCGGCCTCGGGCGCGAAGAGATGCATCAGGCGGTCTCGGGCGTAAACAGGACCGCATCGGCGCCCAGCGCTCGGCGCGCCTCGGCCGCGGTGAGGCCGAAGTCCTCGGGGCAAAGGCCAACGGTCGCGCCGCCCAGGTGACGCACCGCGCGAGCCAGATCGCTGGCCGTGGCCGCGCCGGCGCGCCACAACACCAGGCGTCCCGCCGCGAGCAGCCGCCTCTCGGGCAGGAGCAGGGGGCCCTCTTGGGGGATCACGCCCCCGCGAACCAGCCGCGACAGCGGACCGCCGAGCCGCCAGTCCACCCACGCGGTCAGGCCGTGCAGAGGTCGGCCGTCCATGCGGACGGCGAGGATCAGCGGATCGCAGCGCCGCGCGCGCAGCCCGGCCAGGTTGGCGGGCGGCCGGGGAGCGGCGTCGCTCACACGCGGTCGAGGTCCTGCGCGATGCGGTCGAGGATGCCGTTGACGAACTTGCTGGAGTCCTCGGTGCCGAAGCGCTTCGCCAACTCGATGGCCTCGTTGAGGGTGGCGCGCCCCGGCACCTCGGCCTCGAAGGCCAGCTCGAAGGCGGCCATGCGCAGAATGTTGCGGTCCACCCTGTTCATGCGCTTCAGCTTCCAGTTCTGCGAGCACCGCTGCACCAGGTCATCGATGGCGCCGGCGTGATCGAAGACCCCGCGCACCAGCCGCTCGACGAACTGCCAGTGCTTGCCCTCGGTGCGCAGCAGCTTGCCGGCGCGCTCGATGAGGGCCTCGGGCTCCGCCGGCTCGTCGTCGTCTCCAAAGAGCTCGACGACCACCTCGGGGTCGTCCCGCAGGTTCTCGCGGAAGAGGGCCAGCGCCTCGTCAGCGGACTTCAGGCGCGCGGCGTCGGCGGTGAAGAGCACCGCCAGCGCGGCCTCGCGCGCGGCTCGGCGAGCGGTGATCACAGGCCCTCGGCTTCCATGCGGGCGAACAGGTCGGCCATCTCGATCGCCGCGAGCGCGGCGTCGGCGCCCTTGTTGCCGGCCTTGGTGCCGGCCCGCTCGATGGCCTGCTCGATCGTGTCACAGGTGAGGACGCCGAAGCTGATCGGCAACGCGTGCTCCAGCGCCACGTGCGCGATGCCCTTCACCGCCTCGTTCGCCACGTAGTCGAAGTGCGGCGTGGAGCCTCGGATCACCGCACCCAGCACGATGATCGCGTCGAAGCCCCCCCCGACGGCGACCTTCTTGACCGCGACCGGCAGCTCGAAGCCGCCCGGCACGCGGTAGATCGAAACTGCGCTGCGATCCCCACCGTGGCGGACGATGGCGTCGATCGCGCCGGCCTCGAGGTGGTCGACGATGAAGCTGTTGAAGCGCGCCACGACCAGGGCGAACCGGCGGCCGGCGGCGCTGAGATGGCCTTCCACGATGCGGGTGCTCACGTGCGGGTACTCACTTGGTTCGCGTCCTTGGCGGGGGGTCGCGGCTCGATGGCGACCTTGTCGACGACCGTCAGGCCGTAGGCCTCGATCCCGATGATGGGCGCCTCGATGGTCGAGATCAGGCGCAACTGGCGCACGTTCTGATCGAGCAGGATCTGGGCGCCGATGCCGAACTCGCGCAGGTCGGGCGCCAGGCCGATCGCGCCCCGATCCACGGGCGGCGCGGGCAGGCCGGCCAGACGCCCGATCTCGCGCTGCAGGCGAGGCGCGGGCTTCTGAAGGTAGACCAGCACGCCGCAGCCCTCGGCCTCCATCAGGCGCAGCGCATACTCGAGCTTCCAACGGCTGTCGGTCTCGGCGCAGCGGAAGACGTCACCCAGCACGTGCTCCTGATGGACGCGCCCCAGGACCGGCGCGTCGACCACCGGACACCCCTTGACCAGGGCGAGGTGCTCGAGGTCGTCCACCGTCGTCCGGTAGCTCACGGCCTTGAAGGTGCCGACCTCGGCGATGTGGACCTCGACCTCGGCCACCGCCCGGACGAGGCGCTCACGCACCAGGCGGTAGCGGATGAGATCGGCCACGGACACGATGCGCAGCGCGTGCTCGCGGGCGAACACGTCGAGCTCGGGTCGGCGCGCCATCGTGCCGTCATCGTTCATGATCTCGCAGATGACGCCCGCCGGTTCGAAGCCGGCGAGGCGGGCGAGATCGACGCTGCCCTCGGTCTGCCCGGTGCGCACCAGCACGCCGCCGGCCTTGGCGCGCAGCGGGAAGATGTGCCCGGGGCGCACGATGTCGGTGGGGCAGGCGCCGCGGGCCACGGCCGCGCGAATGGTGGCCGCGCGATCGGCCGCGCTGATGCCCGTGGTGATGCCCGTCGCGGCCTCGATGCTCACCGTGAAGGCGGTGCCGAAGCCGCTGCGGTTGTTCTCGACCATCATGCGCAGGTCGAGCTGATCGCAGCGGGCGGGGGTCAACGACAGGCAGATCAGGCCGCGCCCGAAGCGCGCCATGAAGTTGATCGCGGCGGGCGTGACCAGCTCCGCCGCCATGACGAGATCACCCTCGTTCTCGCGATCCTCGTCGTCGGTGAGGATGACCATCCGACCGTCGCGGATGTCCTCGAGCGCTGCGTCGACGCGCGCGATGACCTCGGTCTCTTCCCTCGTCATGGCTCGGTCTTTCCTACGAAGCCGGCGCGGGCCAACATCTCGAGATCGACGCCCGATCCCGATCGGCCCGCCTCGTCCTGCCGCCCGGCCAGGAGCCGCTCGACGTATTTGCCGATCAGATCGGCCTCCAGGTTCACGCGGGCGCCGACCTTCTTCTGGTGCAAGTGCACGATGGTCAGGGTGTGGGGCACGAGCGCCACCGAGAAGCCGGCGGCGTCGACCGTGTTGACGGTGAGGCTGACCCCATCGACGGCGATCGAGCCCTTGGGCACCAGATAGCGGGCCACCTCGGGTGGGGCGTCGAAGTACACAACGAGCGCCTCGCCGAGCGCCTCGACGCGGCGCACGGTGCCCGTGGCGTCGATGTGGCCCGCGACCAGGTGGCCGCCGAGGCGGTCGCCGAGGCGCAGGGCGCGCTCGAGGTGGACGCGATCGCCGACGCGGCGATCGCCGAGCGTGGTGCGGTCCATCGTCTCGGCCGACGCGTCGACCTCGAAGCAGTCGCCCGAGGCGCCGATGACCGTGAGGCAAGCGCCGTCGACGGCGACGCTCTCACCCAGCGTGAGCTCGGCGACCATCGCGCGCGGCGCGCCGACCACGAGGCGCACGCCCGGGCCCCGTGGCTCGAGGCGGCGCAGGGTGCCGGCGGTCTCGATCAAGCCCGTGAACATCAGGATCCCTCGGCCTCGGACGGCGCAGGATAGCGAATCCGCCCCTGGATGCGAACGTCGGGGCCCAACACCTCGATCTCGGGTCCCTCGAGCGACCAGCCCTGGGCCACGGTGGGCGCCGACGGCAGATCGATGACCGGCCGGCCACGACCGACGAGGCGCGGCGCGACGAAGAAGCAGGCCTCGTCCGCGAGGCGAGCGCCGAGCAGGCTGGCGTGCACGCGACCGCCCCCCTCGACGAGCAGGCGCACCACCCCCCGCACGGCGAGCGCCTCGAGCGCGGCGGCCACGTCCAGGCCGGCGGCGACGCGCGGGATCGCGTGGGTGTGGGCGCCCGTGGCCGCCAGCGCCGCCACGCGCGCCGGGTGGGCGCCCTCGCCGTGGAAGACGAGCGCGCCCGGGCCCAGCATTCGGGCGCGCGGATCGAGGGCGGCCCGACTGTCGAGCAGCACCCGCAGTGGATCCTCGCCGCGGGCGAGCCGGACGTCGAGGCGTGGATCGTCGGCCTGGGCCGTGCCGAGACCCACCAGCACCGCGTCGGCGCGGGCGCGCAGCCCGTGGGCCGCGGCGCGGGCCTCCTCGCCGGTGATCCACTTGGAGTCGCCGCTCGCCGCGGCGATGCGGCCGTCGAGGGTGACCGCCGCCTTCAGCAGCACCCACGGGCGGCGGTCGAGGATGAAGCGGCGGAAGGGCTCGGCCAGGCGCGCGCACGGCTCGGCGAGGATGCCCACCTCGGTGGGGACGCCCGCGGCGCGAAGCTGCCCGACGCCGAGGCCGTTGACCAGCGGGTTCGGATCCTCGACGCCCACGAAGACGCTTCGCAGCCCCGCCGCGAGGATGGCCTGTGTGCAAGGCGGCGTCCGCCCGTGGTGGGAGCAGGGCTCGAGGGTGACGTACATGTCGGCCCCCCGCGCCGCCGCGCCCGCGGCCTCGATCGCCACCACCTCGGCGTGCGCCTGTCCGACCGGGCGGGTCACCCCCTCACCGACGATGACGCCGGCGCGAACGATGACACAGCCGACGGTGGGGTTCGGGCTGGTGCGGTGCTGCGTGTCGCGCACCAGAGCGACGGCGCGACGCATGAAGGCGGCGTGATCGGTCACTCGACCCCCGCCGTCTCCTGCAGCTTCTCGAGCTCCACGAGGAACTGCCGCACGTCGGAGAACTCGCGGTAGACCGACGCGAAGCGGACGTAGGCCACCTCGTCGAGGGTGCGGAGCGAGTGAAGGACGCGCTCGCCGATGGCCTGGGCGGTGACCTCGCGCTCGGCGACCTCCGAGAAGTGGCGCTCGACCTTCGTGATGACGTCGTCGAGGCGCTCGGCCGGGACGGCGCGCTTGCGGCACGCCAGCGCAACGCCGGCGCGGATCTTGTCCACGTCGAAGGCCTGGCGGCGACCGTCGCGCTTGACCACCGTGGGCAGCATCAGCTCGACGCGCTCGTAGGTCGTGAAGCGCCGGCTGCAGGCACCACATTGGCGGCGACGGCGCGTGGCGCTCTGCTCGCGCACGAAGCGCGAATCGATCACCCTGCTGTCGTCGGCGCCGCAGAAAGGACACATCGTCAGCAGTTCCCCTCGGCGGCGCGAATCTTGGCCACCCGCCCGGTGTGGCGTCCCCCGGCGAAGGTCGTCTCGAGGAAGGCGTCGAGGGCGTTCTCGGCCACCTCGTCGCCCACGATGCGCTGCCCCATGCAGAGCACGTTGGCGTCGTTGTGCGCGCGGCAGAGGCGCGCCGTGGTGACGTCGTGCACGAGCGCGGCGCGAATGCCGGGGTGCTTGTTCGCGGCGATGGAGATGCCGATGCCGCTGCCGCAGATCAGGACGCCGCGCTCGGCCTCGCCCGAGGCGATGGCCTGCGCCACCCGAGCGGCCCAGTCGGGATAGTCGGTGCGCTCGGTGTTGCCGGGCCCGAGATCCAAGGCCTCATAGGCGGGACGGGCCGCCAGCCAGCTGACGATCTTCTGCTTGAGCTCGAAGCCGGCGTGATCCGAGGCGACGGCGATGCGCATGCTCATGGTCCGCTCACTTTCCGGCGAAGCGGCGCAACACCAGGCAGGCGTTGGTTCCGCCGAAGCCGAAGCTGTTCGAGATGGCCGCGCCCACCGGCAACTCGCGCGCCTGCCCGGGCACGTAGTCGAGGTCGCAGTCCGGGTCGGGCACCTCGAGGTTGATCGTCGGGGGGATGACGCCGCGCTCGATCGCGAGGGCGCACACCGCCGCCTCCACCGCGCCCGCCGCGCCCAACATGTGGCCGGTCATCGACTTGGTGCTGCTGATCGGCATGCGACGCGCGTGATCGCCGAAGACGTGCTTGATGGCGAGGGTCTCGATGCGATCGTTGACCGGCGTCGAGGTCCCGTGGGCGTTGAGGTAGGCGATGTCGCCGGGCTCGAGGTCGGCGTCGCGCAGCGCGTTGCGCATGGCCGCCTGGGCGCCCGCCCCGTCGGGATCGGGCATCGTCATGTGGTGCGCGTCCGAGGACTGACCGTAGCCCGCGATCTCGGCCAGGATGTGTGCGCCGCGCGCCTTGGCGTGCTCGAGAAGCTCCAGCACCAGCACGCCCGCGCCCTCGGCCGACACGAAGCCGTCGCGCTCGAGATCGAAGGGCCGGCTGGCGCGATGCGGTTCGTCGTTGCGGGTCGACAGGGCGCGCATCGCCGCGAAGCCCGCGATGCCCAGGCCGGTCACTGTGGCCTCTGCCCCGCCGGCGATCATCACGTCGGCGTCGCCCATGGCGATGAGCCGCGCGGCGTCACCCACCGAGTGCGCGCCCGTGGCGCAGGCGCTGACGCTGCTGAGGTTGGGCCCGCGCGCCCCGATCATCATCGAGACGTGACCGGGCGCGAGGTTGATGATCAGCTTGGGGATCGTGAAGGGGCTGACCCGCGAGGGTCCCTTGGTGCGGATGACGTCGACGGCCTCCTCGAGCGTCTGCAGGCCCCCCATGCCCACGCCGATGATCACGCCGGTGCGGTCCGGGTCGGGCACCGGGATCGGCAGGCCGGCGTGCTCGAGCGCCAGATGAGCCGCCCCCACCGCGAGGTGGATGAAGCGGTCCATCTTCTTGATCTCCTTGCGGTTTATCCACCGCAGGGGATCAAAGCCAGGCACCTCGCCCGCGATCCGGACCGGATACTCCGAGGCGTCGAAGTTCGTGATCGTGCGGATGCCGTTGGTGCCGGCGAGGAGCGCCTGCCAGGTCTCCTCGGTGCCGACGCCGACCGGCGTGACGAGGCCAACCCCGGTGACGACCACTCTGCGTGCTGAGAAGCGCATGGTTGCCCCGTTATCTTTCGGCGCCCGCGCATCGGACGCGGGGGGCTACTCGACGTGTTGCTGGATGTAGTTGATGGCATCCTGG
>CALBMW010000493.1 GCA_937896275.1 uncultured Myxococcales bacterium | reverse complement strand
CGACGGCGTCCTGCGCTGCATCCCGCCCGAGCCGCCCGACTGTGCCGCGCTCTGCGCGCCGCTCGAGGCCTGCGGGGCCGACCCCGCGGACTGCCTGCGCCAGTGCGACGACGCGGACTTCGCCGATCCAAGCGGCTTCCTGCCCCACCTCGCGTGCGTCGCGCAGGCCGGTCGCTGCGACGCGCGCGCCGCGTGCGCCGGCGATCCGGCTGGCGGCCTGGCCTGCCTGGGGTGGTGCCGTCTGCAAGGCGCCTGTGCCGACGACGCCGATCTCATCGCCTGTGTCCAGACCTGCGGCGCGGGCTTGCCCGGCGCTGAAGGCCTGCGCTTCGACGGCGCCGCCGCGTGCCTGAGCGGAGCCGCGCCCGATGCAACCTGTGACGCGCTGCAGGCCTGCGTCGACGCCGTGGGGGCCGACGCTCACTGCGACGGCTATTGCGCCGAGCTCGGTCGCTGCCGCCTCGACGCCGACGCCCTCGCCTGTGCGGCCGCGTGCGCCGGGGACGACGCGCTCACCGACGCCGCCGCCTGCGTGCTCAACGGCCTGCGCCGCGGCGAGGGCTGCGCCCCGGTCGCGGCGTGCATCGGCGCCGAGGTCGAGCCCGCGAGCCCGGCCTGCCAGGCGCTGTGCGGCGCTCAGCACACCTGCGACGAGGACGTCGACCAGTTCCTGTGCGAGCGCGACTGCATCCCGGAGCCCGTCGAGGCGCCGGTGCAATCCGGATGCGCCACGCGCGCCACCTGCGAACAGCTCCCCATGTGCCTCGAGGCCGATGACGCCGTGCCCGAGGGCTGCGCCGCCGCCTGCACGGCGGTCGCGGCGTGCGATGGCCTCCTCGGCGCGGCGGAGGGCGCGCTCTATGCGGACGAGCCCGCCTGCGCCGCCGACTGCGCTGGCGCGGCGGTGCTGCGCGACGACAGCTATCCGGGCAACGTGGCCGACTGCGTGGGCGGCGCCGACTGCGTGGGCGACGTCGTCGCCGAGTGCATCAGCAACCCCGCCAACCTGTGCTCGGACGGCTGGGGCGTGCTCGTGACGTGCATGCTCGATCAGTTCATCCAGGGCGGCGAGCCGATGTGGAACCAGGACTGCGGCGCGAACCTGATCGCCGATCCGGCGATGACCACGGCGCAGTTGCAGTGCCTGATCGACGCGGGCACCAACGGCGACTGCCTCGGCGCGGGCTTCTGCCTGTTGGGCATTTGACCCGCTCCGCGCCCCCGCGCGCCTCCGGCGACCTTCGCCCCGAGCGACGGCGGAGCCGCCGAGCGGTGCGTCAGAGAACGTCAGTCAGAGAACGTCAGTCAGAGAACGTCAGTCAGAGAACGTCAGTCAGAGAACGTGAGTCAGAGAAGGTGATGCTGCTCGCTCTCGCGCTCCTGCTGGGCGCCCCCGCCGCGGGGCCGGCGCCCCTCTGGGGCATCACGCTCGGCGCGACCCCCGACGCGGTGCGCGCCGCCTTCGCCCCGCAGGGCGACGTGCGCAAGGGCGACGTGCGCAAGGCCACCTGGTCGGAGCATCGCCGCGGCCACGTGCGACAGCTCACCTTCTCGTGCGAGGCCAGGGACACCTGCTTCGCGCTGCCCGCGGCGGCCGACTTCTACTTCGTCGACGACAAGCTGGCCTCGGTCGACCTGCGGGCCGACACCGAGCGCGCCCCACCGGAGGTCTCGGTGGCGTCGGCGCTCTTCGAGGTGCAGGCCGCCGCCCACCTGGCCAAGGCGGACGCGACCATGAGCGCGGTCGGCCGGCAGACCCGTTACTTCGTGCGCGACGGCACCACCATCGTGTGGGTGCAAGACGGCCCCGACGCCCAGATCAAGCTCTACCTCGACGCGCTCGATCCGGTCGGTCGCGCCGAGTCGGTGGCCGCGGGCGCGGCGCCGCACGGGCTCGAGAAGTTGGCCGGTGGCGAGGACTACGCCGCCGCGCACGGCGCGATCGGCGCCCGGGACTTTGATCGGGCGGTCAAGGCGCTCGACGACGCGATGGCGGCGCGCGGCGCCTCGCCCCTGCTCGTCGAGCAGGCCCGCCTGGTCTTGGCACTCACGTTGGCGGCGCGCGCGAAGGCCACGGGCGCGACGGCCGGGACCGCCCGCGCCGATCTCGCCCGCGCGCGCACGCTCGCCCCCGAGTTGAAACCCCAACTCGACGAGCTCGAGGCGACGCTGGCCCCGAATCCGTCCGGCGCCCTGCTCCCTGGCAAGGCGCCCTGACACCCCCTCACCGGAGGCGACCATGGCCGATCACGACGACATCCGCGCTTGGGTCCAGGACTACTACGGTCGCGTGCTGCAGAAGAGCGCCGATCTCGCCACCAACGCCTGCTGCGCCGGCGGCGCCCCGCCCGACTGGCTGCGCGCCCGCCTGGCCAATGTCCACGACGACGTGCTCGAGCGCTTCTACGGCTGCGGCTTCCCGGTCCCCCATGGTGTCCTGGGCGCCACGGTGCTCGACCTGGGGTGCGGCACCGGCCGCGACGTCTTCATCCTGAGCCAGCTCGTCGGCCCCGGGGGCTTCGTCCACGGCCTCGACATGACCGACAGCCAGCTCGCCGTCGGCCGCGAGACCGTGGCCTGGCACATGGAGCGCTTCGGCTACGCCGTCCCCAACGTCGCGTTTCATCAGGGTTATATCGAAGACCTGCGTCCGCTCCCCATCGCCGACGGCAGCGTCGACGTGGTCGTCTCGAATTGCGTCGTGAACCTCAGCCCGCGCAAGGACCGCGTACTCGCCGAGGTCTTTCGCGTGCTCAAGCCGGGCGGCGAGTTCTACTTCAGCGACGTCTTCTGCGACCGCCGCCTGCCCGACGCCGTGGCCTTCGATCCGCTGCTCCACAGCGAGTGCCTCGGGGGCGCCCTGTACGACTTCGACTTCGAGGTGCTCGCGAAGCGCACCGGCTTTCCCGATCCGCGGGTGGTCTCGAGCGGGCCCATCACGATCCAGAACGCCGCCATCGAGGCCAAGGTCGGCGCCGCGCGCTTCGTGTCGACCACGCTGCGCCTGTTCAAGCTCGAGGGCACGGACGCGCGCTGCGAGGACTACGGCCAGACCGCCACCTACCGAGGGGGCATCGAGGGCGCCCCGCACCTGTTCTGGCTCGACGATCACCACGCCTTCGAGCTGGGCCGCCCCGAGCGCGTCTGCGGCAACACCGCCGCCATGCTGGTCCAGACCCGCCTGGCTCCCCACTTCGAGGTGCGCGGCACCACCGAGACCCACTACGGCGAGTTTCCCTGCGATCCGACGATGGCCGCGCGCGCCTACGACCTCGGCGGGGGATCGGGCGGCAGCTGCTGCTGAGGCACCTGGGCCGCTGGGCGGCTGTCAGGTCGCCCCGTCGGGCTCGGTCTCCCCGTCGCCCTCTTCATCGTCGCCCGCCCACACGGGCAGCCACATCGTGACCTGGGCGCCACCGCGGGCCCCGGTCCCGAAGTGCATCACCCCGCCGTGCGCCCGCACGATGCCCTGGGTGACGCTCAGCCCCAGTCCGGTGCCCGCGCCCTCGGGCTTGGTCGAGAAGAACGGGTCGCAGACCCGGTCGGCGATGTGCGGCGCGATGCCGGGCCCCTGATCGGTCACCTGCAGCCCGACGCGGTCGGCCGTCTCCTGCACGCTCACCACCACGCGTCCCCCGACCGGTGAGACGTCGACCGCGTTGAGCAGGACGTTCATCAGCGCGTGCACGAGCTGATCCTGGTCGCCGTCGATGCGACCCACCCCCGGCGCGGGCGCGATGACCTGAACCCGCCGCTGCCCGAGCACTGGCCGCAGTACTTGCAGGCAGTCCTCGATGAGCCCGGCGGGCGACACCGCGCCCCGCGAGGGTCGCATCGGCCGCGCGTACCGCGTCAGCGCGTCGACGATCGCGCGCATGCGCTCCAGACCCTCGGCGACGGTGGCGAAGTACACGTCGCGGCGCTCGCCGGTCACGCGATCGTTGCGCAGGGCCTCGACGCAAGCGATCACGCCGCCGAGGGGGTTGTTGATCTCATGGGCGACGCCGGCCGCCAGCAGGCCCACCGACGACATCTTCTCGGCCTGAAGCATGCGTGCCTGCTCTCCGACGAGCTCCGCGTTCGCGCGCTCCAGTCTGGCCACGGCCTGCACCAGCGCCTCCTCGGCCTGGAGGCGGCCGGTGATGTCCGTGCGCACCGCCATGAACCGGTCGGGCGTACCGTCGGGGCCCGGCAGCGGCACGATGGTGGTGTGCACCCAGTAGTCCGTCCCGTCCTTGCGCCGATTGCGGATCTCGCCGTGCCACACGCGCCCTGCCGTAATCGTGCGCCACAGGCGGGCGAAGAACGCGCGCGGGTGGTGACCCGAGTTCAGCAACACGTGCGTGTGGCCCAGGAGCTCCTCGCGGCTGTATCCGCTCTGGGCGCAGAAGCGCTCGTTGACGTCGGTGATCACGCCCTTCGCGTCCGTCACCGCGACGACGCACGTGGCGTCCATCGTGAAGCGCAGCTCGTGCAACAGATCGACCGCCGCCCGCGCGGCGGACAGATCGCCGTCCTCGAGCAGAGAGCCGATCAACCGAATACCCACCACGCGCCCGGCGCGCCGTCGGCGGGGCAACAGATGCCAGCGAACACGCTGCGTCGTGCCTTCGACTGGCCCCGGCACGCGCGCCTCGAAGATGACGCCGCCCACCGACTGCCCGCCGGTGGCCCGGCCCACGCACGCCCGGAACATAGCCCCATCGTCGGGGCCCAGCCCGCGGCACGCGAAGTCGGCGCCCAGATCGTCGTCGTCGAGGCCCAGCAGGCAGCGGGCGCCGCGGTCCGCATACTCGATGCAGCCGGAGGGATCCAAGTCGACGAAGATCAGCGCCACGTCACGCATGGGCAGATCACCGACCGCCGTGCTCATCGTTACGTGCTCTGCGCCTCGGTCTTCCACGGGCCGAAACATGGCTCCTCAGATGGTCCGCGAGAACCTCGGCCGCTCACCCGAGTTGCCCAGATAGTCATCGAACACCATCGCGATGTTGCGCAGGAACAGACGGCCGCGCGGCAGCACCTCGACGCGCCCGTCCCGCAAGGCGCACAGGCCGTCCGCCTCCAGGGGTCGCAGCGCCTCGCCGAAGTGCGCCTCGCCCTCGGGGCCCAGATCGGCGCTCAGGTTGCACATCAGCCCCGTGATCAGGTGCTGTCGGCGGCGATCCTCGGCGGTCAGCAGCAAGCCCTTCTCGGTGGGCAGGCGCCCCGCCGCCAGGGCCTCGCGGTACTCGCTGATGCTGCGGACGTTCTGCGCGAAGGCCCCGTGGATCTCGCTGATGCCCGTCACACCGAAGGCGATGGTGTCGCCTGCCTGCCGCACCGTGTAGCCCATGAAGTTGCGCCACAGCCGACCCTCGGCCGCCGCGTGCGCCAGGCTGTCGTGGGGCGCGGCGAAGTGGTCCATGCCGATGGGGGCGTAGCCGGCGCTCGCGAAGGCCTGCCAGGCCTGCCTCAAGAGGTCGAGCTTGGCGCGCCCGCGCGGCAGCGCCGAAGCGTCCAGCTTGCGCTGGTTGGGCTTCACGTCCGGCACGAAGGCAAAGGAGTAGCATGCGATCCGGTCGGGGGCGAGCGCGAGCACCTGCGCCAGCGTCTCGGCGAAGCGGCGCGGCGTCTGATGTGGCAGCCCATAGATGAGATCGAAGTTGATGCTGTGAAAGCCCAGGCCGCGCGCCAAGTCGACGAAGGCCTGGGTCTGCTCGAAGGTCTGGTCGCGACCGATGGCCGCCTGCACCTCGGGGTGAAGGTCCTGCACGCCGAGCGACAGGCGGTTGAAGCCCAGCCGGGCGAGGTGGCTCAGCTGGGCGAGGCTGGTGACCGACGGGTTGACCTCGACCGCCACCTCGGCCCCGGGCAACACATCGAAGTGACGGGTGAGCATGCCCCACAGCCGCGTCTGCTGGTCGTCGTCGAGGAAGGTGGGCGTGCCGCCGCCCAGGTGGACCTGATTGACGCCACGGCGGTCTCCCAGCCGCGCGGCGACGAGCTCGATCTCTCGCTCGACCAGATCCAGGTAGTCGTCGGCGCGCTCACGGTTGCGCGAGACGACGACGTTGCAGCCGCAGTAGCTGCACATGTGCCAGCAAAACGGGATGTGTACATAGACTGACAGGGGCGCCTGCGCCGCCTCGCTGCCCGCGGCCTCGAGCACCGCCGCGTAGTCCGCGGGGCCAAAGGCGTCGGTCCAGATGGGGGCCGTGGGGTAGCTCGTGTAGCGAGGTCCGGCCACGTCGTACCGGGCCAGCATCTCGTCGTCCACGGTGGGGATCTCAGGCAGCATTTGTTTCCTTCGCGGCCCTGCCGCCCGTTCCAACCGAGGTCCGCTTGGCCGGCGCCAGGGCGCACGGTCGTCGTCCGCCTTTTCAAGGCCCGTGCCGACTCCGTAACGCGCGCTATCCTTCGGTCATGAGTTTCCATATCGTAACAACACCCCGCCTTCTGTTACGACTGCCGGCGAGGGCGGGGCGCATGCCGCGGCCCGGCATCGAATGGCCCGCGCGACATCGTGGCGCGGGCTTTGCTCAAGGACGGGCGCGCCATGCGCGCGCAGAGCGGGGACGGTGCCGGGGCAGGCCCGACCCGAAGCTCGTACCGGCCCCAAGACCGAGGTTGTCATGCTCGAGGTCCTGCTGGTTGACGATGAACCCACCATCCGCCTCTCGGTCGGCGACGCGCTCAGTGACGCCGGATACCACGTGACCCTCGCCGCGGACGGCGCAGAGGCGTCGGCGCTGGTCACCAAGCGCGTCTACGACGTGGTGATCAGCGACATCCGGATGCCAAAGCTCGACGGACTGTCGCTCTTTCACCGCATCCGTGAGGTCGCCCCCGAGACGGACGTGATCCTCGTGACGGCCTACGGCGCCGTCGAGGACGCGGTGCTCGCCCTGAAGGACGGTGCACGGGACTACCTGACCAAGCCCTTCGACACCGACGAGCTGCTGGTGCGGCTGGCGCGGCTGGCTGAACGCCACGACCTGCGGCGGCAACTGGCCGATGCCCGCAAGCAACTCGCGCGCAAGGAGAAGGTGCGCGACATCATCGGCGACGCGCCGCCGATGATTCGCCTGATGGACCGCATCGAGACCTTCGCCGACACCGAGGCGCCGGTCCTGGTGCTGGGCGAGAGCGGCACCGGCAAGGAGCTGATCGCCCAGCGCCTGCATCACCTCAGCAGCCGCGCGGATCGAGCCTTCGTCGCGGTGCACTGCGCGGCCTTCCCCGAGACGCTCATCGAGGCGGAGCTCTTCGGCCACGAGCGGGGCGCCTTCACGGGCGCCGTGCGCCGGCGCGACGGCCGCTTCAAGGTGGCCGACGGCGGCACCCTCTTCCTCGACGAGGTGGCCGAGATTCCGCTGCCGGCGCAGGCCAAGCTGCTGCGCGTGGTGCAGGACGGCTGCTTCGAGCCCCTGGGCACCAGCACGCCGGTGCGCGTGGACGTGCGGCTCATCTCGGCCACGCACCGCGACCTCAAGCGCTGCGTGCAGGAGGGCACCTTCCGCGAGGACCTCTACTACCGCCTCAACGTGCTGGATCTCACCGCGCCCCCGCTGCGCGACCGGCGCGCCGATCTGCCGGTGCTCGTCGAGCACTTCCTGCGCCGCTTCTCGCCGGACCCCGACAAGCCGCCGGCCATCGCCCCGCAGGCCTGGGCGGCGCTGACCAACCACCCCTTCCCCGGCAACGTGCGCGAGCTCGAGCACGCCATTCAGCACGCGGTGGTGCTCTCACGGGGCGCCGAGATTCAAGCCTGGCACCTGCCGCGCGACGTGGCCGGCGACGACGTGGACGTGCCCCACAGCCCGCAGAGCGACACCATCGAGCCGCTCTCGACGGCCATCAAGGCCTTCGAGCACGAGTACCTGCTGCGTGCCCTGCGCACCGCCGAGGGCAAGCGCTCCAAGGCCGCCCAGCTCCTCGGCATCTCGCGCAAGAACCTGTGGGAGAAGCTCAAGAGCCACGACATCAGCGACGAAGACCTGCTGTGATCCGGTGGGGTCCGGCCCGCGCGGTCAGCGATGGGCGGACCCCGGCGACAAACCGAGGCGCCGACGGGTGACCACCGACGGGAGACCGCCGACGGCGACTCAACTCTTGGGGGGGAGCTCCACGATCGAGCTCTCGGCGGCGGCGATCACTTGCAGCGCGCTGCCCTTCGCCTCGACCACCTCGCGGCAGTGCTTCAGCTTGCGGTCGACCATGTCGTCATCGTGCATCGGATCGTGAGAAAACAGCGCGATGCGCTCGGCACCGGCCTGCAGCGCCAACTCGACGGCGTCGAGGTAGCAGGAGTGCCCCCACCCTCGCTTCCGCTCATACTCCTCGGGGGTGTATTGCGAGTCAGCGATGTAGAGATCGGCGCCCCGAATGAGGTCGATGAGATCCGCGTCGCGCTGCCGCCCGAACTCGGCCCGCCGACCGTCGACGTCTTTGTGATCGCTGAGCTGCGCCTGGTAGGGCTCGATGTCGGTGGCGTAGACGACCACGCAGGCGTCGCTCTCGATGCGGTAGGCCATGGTGACGCCGGGGTGGTTGACGTAGCGGGCGCGAACGCGAAAGCCCCCGATCTCGAAGGACATTTCGCGAATTTCGTGAACCTGGATGTCGGCCGCCATGTCGCCCAGGCTGACCGGGAAGTACTCGGAGTCCATCTGACCGCGGAGCACCTTCTCGAGCGGCTTGTCGACCGACGGCGGTCCATGCACCTCGATGCGGTTGCCCGGCACGAAGGCCGGCACGAAGAAGGGGAAGCCCTGAATGTG
>CALBMW010000492.1 GCA_937896275.1 uncultured Myxococcales bacterium | reverse complement strand
CAGGGTGGGCGCCGGGGCTGCGGGCGCGGGGATGGGCAGGGGGATGGGCGCGACGGCCACGGGCACCGCTGTGGTCGCGCCGGGGCCCGGGATCGTGAAGCGCAGACCGTCGGCCGTGCCTTCGACCGCGATCCGCTCTCCGAGATCAGGCGCCGCCGCCGCGGCGAGCTTGATCGACACGTAGGACAGACGCCCCTTGGTGTCGGGGAAGGCCGTGATGCTGCTGACCCAGTCGGCGTCGGCGGGCAGCGAGCCCTTGGTGACGCGCACGCCGGCGATCGCGAAGCGCACCAGGGCGCCCTTCACCTTGGACCTGACCGCGCTCTCGTCGAGGCCGGGCGCGCCGGTCAGCTCGAGGACCAGGGCCACGCCGTCGGCCGCCTTCACGGTGAACGCGGGCGCGGCGACGGCTGTCGGCACGGCAAACAGGATGAACAGGGCGACGACCAGGGCGCTCCGGAAGGGGCTCTTTGGCATCGGTGTGGACTCCTCGTGGCGGGACAATCGCGGGGCAACCATAGCAACTATTCGGCACGACGCCGCCCTTTGCGTCACCCGGCGGCCAGCGGGGCCCGTGTTTGACAGATGATTGGGCCACGCGGGGGCTGCGTCGCGCCGGACATGCCGATAGCATCGGCCGCGAGGAGGTCGCCATGAACCAGACCAACGCCCCCGAAATCTCAGTCAAGATCCACCACCGTGGCGTCGTGCGCGGCGACGCCGTGACCGACGACGCCGCCACCGAGGCCCTGTGCGGCCTGTGCGGCGGCACCCAGGCGGTGGTCGCCTCGATCGGCGAGCTGGACGCTTGCCCTGACTGCCTGCGAGCGCGCCTCGAGGCGATGAGCGTCGCGCGCTACCTGCTGAAGGCCGAGGGTGCGGGCCTGCCGTGGGGCAAGATCAGCGGCTGAAGACGGAGGGGATCCCGCGGCCTCGCGGCACGGATTGCGGGGCGTCCGCGCCCGTAGTAGCTTCGCGCCGCACCAAGGAGGATCGCCCAATGGCCAACGAAGCGTCCCTTACCCTGAATGGACAGACCCACGCGCTGCCGCTCGTCGTGGGCACCGAAGGTGAGACCGGCATCGACATCCAGTCGTTGCGGGCGCGCAGCGGCGCCATCACGCTCGACGAGGGCTACGGCAACACCGGCGCCTGCAGGAGCGCCATCACCTTCATCGATGGCGAGAAGGGCATCCTGCGATACCGCGGCTACCCCGTGGAGCAGCTCGCCGAGAAGTCGACCTTCCTCGAGGTGGCCTGGCTCCTGATCAACGGTGACCTGCCCTCGCAGCAGGAGCTCGACACCTTCGCCGAGCGGATCACGCGGCACACGCTGATCCACGAGGACATGCGCCGCTTCTTCGACGCGTTTCCGCCCTACGCGCACCCCATGGCGATCCTGTCGGCGGTCGTCTCGGGCCTGTCGACCTTCTACCCGGAGGCACACGACGTCTCGGACAAGTCCCAGCACGACCTGTCGATCCGCCGCCTCATCGCCAAGCTGCCCACCATCGCCGCGCTGGCCTACCGCAAGTCGCGCGGTCAGCCGGTGATGTACCCGGACAACCACCTGTCCTACGTGGGCAACTTCTTGCGGATGATGTTCGGCTACCCGACCGAGGCCTTCGAACTCGACCCCGAGATCGAGCGGACGCTCGACGTGCTGTTCATCCTGCACGCCGATCACGAGCAGAACTGCAGCACCTCGACGGTGCGCATGGTCGGCTCGGCCCAGGCCAACCTGTTCGCGTCGATCTCGGCGGGCATCTCTGCGCTGTGGGGCCCGCTGCACGGCGGCGCCAACCAGGAGGTGCTCGGGATGCTCGAGACGATCCGGCTGGCGGGTGGCGACGTGAACAAGGCGGTCGCGCTGGCGAAGGACAAGTCGAGCGACTTCCGACTGATGGGCTTCGGCCACCGTGTCTACAAGAACCACGATCCGCGCGCGCGGATCATCAAGGTGCACGCCGATCAGGTCCTCTCGCGGCTCGGCGTCAACGATCCGCTGCTCGACATCGCGCGGCGGCTCGAAGAGGTCGCCCTGAGCGACGAGTACTTCATCGAGCGGAAGCTGTACCCCAACGTCGACTTCTACTCGGGCCTGATCTACCGGGCGCTTGGCTTCCCCACGAACATGTTCACGGTGCTCTTCGCGCTCGGGCGCCTGCCCGGCTGGATCGCGCAGTGGAAGGAGCTGATCGAGGGCGGCTCGCGCATCGGGCGGCCCCGCCAGATCTACGTGGGAGAGTGCGCGCGGGACTATCAGGGCATCGACGACCGCGGCTGATCCCCCGGCCGGGCGTTGCCCTTCGAAGGGGCTGGCGCCTCACAGCCCTCTCACCGGTGACCCACAGCCTGCCGGGCTCCGCGGCGGGGCCGCTCATCGCGGGGGCGCCACCGCCTCCTCCTCGGTCAGCGCCAGGAAGACCTCCTCCAACTTCTGCCCTTCGGCGCCGGTGGCGGTCCGCAGCTCGGCCGGCGAGCCGACGCCCACCAGCCGGCCGCGGTGGATGACCGCCATGCGGTCGCACAGCTCGTCGGCGACCTCGAGGGTGTGGGTGCTGAGCATCACGGTCAGGCCGTCTTCGCGCGCCGACCGGCGCAGGACGTCCTTCAGCAGGCGGGCGCCCCGTGGATCGAGGCCCACCATCGGCTCGTCGACGACCAGCAGGCGGGGGCGGTGCAGCAGCACCGATGCCATCACGAGGCGCTGCTTCATGCCATGGCTGAAGCTCTCGATGAGGGCGCTGCGGTGCTCGCCGAGCCCGAACAGCGCGAGCAGCTCGGTGGATCGAGGGCGCGCCTCGGCCTCGGTCATGCCGTACAGCCCCGCCACGAAGTCGCAGTACTCGACCGGCGTGAGGCGCTCGTAGAGGCTCGGGCGATCGGGCACGTAGCCGATGCAGCGCTTGGCCGCCAAGGGGTCGCGCACCACGTCGATGCCGTCCACCCGCACGTGACCTTCGGTCGGGCGGATGAGGCCGGCGATCATCTTCATGGTGGTCGTCTTGCCTGCACCGTTGGGGCCCAGGAAGCCGAAGATCTGGCCCACCGGCAGATGCAGGGTGACGTCGTTCACCGCGGTGAAGGCGCCGTAGCGCTTCGTCACGTGATCGAGGTGCAGCATGGCCGCCTTGTAGCAGGTAACCTGCCGCGATGGATGCACTGACCAGCGCTTGGCCGGACGCTTGGCCGAACACCTGGAGCCAGCTCGTGGCGTGGGGAGGGTGGGGCGAACCGTTGTTCCTGTGGTTCGCGCTCGGCGGAACCCTGGTCAGCATGCTGTCGTTCACGCTGTTCGCGGCGCCCATGACCTGGATCGCGTGGAAGGATCCGCCGGCCCTGCGGCGGTGGCGCATCCAGGCGGCGCGCGCGGGGGGCAAGCCGGTGGTCTGGCCTTCGATCAGGCACTGGACCGTGAACAACGCGCTGCAATTGGGGCTGACCGTCGCGGCCTGGCCGATGCTGCGGCTGGCGGGTGTGCACCTCGGGCCTCTGCCGGCGTGGTGGGTGGTGGTGCCGCAGGTGGTGTTCTTCGTGTACCTCGACGACTTCCTCTACTACTGGGTGCACCGCGGCATGCATCGGCCCTGGCTGTACCGGCGGGTGCACGGCCTGCACCACCGCGTCCCCGCGCCGTGGGCGGTGACCGGGCACTCCATGCACCCGGTGGAGTATCTGACGACGACGGCGCTGATGCTGGTGGGGCCGCTGGCGCTCGGTGTGCACGTCGCGACGCTCTACGTGTGGATCGTGGTGCGGCAGTGGGAGGCGGCCGAGGGGCACTGCGGGTATGACCTTCCATGGACGCCGTCGAAGCTGCTGCCGGGCAGCGACGGGGCCGCCCACCACGACTTCCATCACAGCAAGCGCACGGGCAACTACGGGGGCTTCCTGCCGGTGTGGGACCGGGTGTTTGGCACTCTCTCCAAGGGTTACGAGGACTACCGGAAGGGGCGACGTTGAGCTGGCGGCCGTCGAGGTCGCTCGTGGTCGTCAACCCGGCGGCGGCGGGCGGGCGCGTGGGGCGGCGTTGGGTGGCCCTCGAGCTGCACCTCAAGGCGCGGCTGGGACCGGTACGCTTCGTTCACACCGCCGGCCCGGGCGACGCGACGCGGATCGCGCGCGAGGCGGCCCTTGACGGGGCGGACGCGGTGCTGGCGATCGGCGGCGACGGGACGCTGGGCGCGGTCGCGGCGGGGCTGGCGGGCACAGAGACGGCGCTGGGCGTCTTGCCCGCGGGGACCGGCGGCGACTTCAGCCGCGATCTGCCCCACGCGCGCTCTCTGCTGGACGCCGCCGAGTCCTTGCCCCGGGCGGGCTGGCGGCTGATCGACGTCGGCCGCGTGACCTGCAGGGGTGACGACGGTGCGCCCTGGGAAGGCACCTTCCTCAACGTGGCGGCGGCGGGCATCAACGGGTTGGTCGACCGGCTGGTGAACACGTCGGGCCGGTGGCTGGGTGGGCCGGCGAGCTTCACCCTGGCCACCCTGCGCGCGCACCGGCGCTATCGGCCGGCGTGCGTTCGGCTGCGCTTGGATGGCGAGGATCTGGGCGCCCACACCGTCAGCTCGGTGGTCGTCGCGAACGGCCGCTTCGCGGGCGGCGGGATGTGTTTCGCGCCCGAGGCGAAGCTCGACGACGGTCTGCTCGACGTGGTGACGTTGCCGGCGTTGTCGCTGGCGCGCGGGGTGGGGCTGATGGCGGACCTGCGGCGCGGGACGCACCTGCGGCGGGAGGACGTCCGGGCGTGGCGGGGCAAGCGGCTGGAGGTGGAGTTGGAGGGCGAGGCGCCCGCCTGGATGGACGTGGACGGTGAGGCGCCGGGGGTGGCGCCGGCCAGCTTCGAGGTGTGGCCGGGGGCTCTACGGTTGTTGTGGCCGGGGGCCCGAGCAGGATGACGGGCGGGGAGCTGCGCTGGGCCTGCGGCCGCCCCGTGGCCGAATCATCGCCACCAGCGGCGCCGCGGAGCGCTCGGCTCGGCGGCGCGGCACTGGCACCGGGCGTCCTTGGGGACGCCGCGCAGCACCTGCTCGACGTGGGCACCGCAGCCCGAGAACGTGGGGCGCTTGCACTGGGGGCAGGTGATTCGGGTGCACATACGTGGGCGTCTCCGGGCTTCGTTGCGTGTCGGTGCGCGGCCGAGGGCGGCGACTCGGTGAGGTCACGGCCCCTGAGAGGCCGCGGCGTGCGGGAGTGTGTCAGGGGCCCCATCGGCCCCCACCGCGGGCGGGCGGTTCACGGGCGCCCGTTGGCCAGCGGCAGTCCTGAGCGCCGTCGCCACGCCGCGGCGCCGCGGCCAGCTCACCCGCGGCCGAGCACCCGCCCCAGCACAGTGGCCAGGCGCGCGTACTGCGCCTCGTGGTTGTAGAGCTGCGCGCTGATCCGGAGCAGCCGGTGGGGCGCGGCCGGCCAGCTCACCACCGGCACCTCGAAGCCCTGCTGTGCCAGCGCCATTTGCAGCGGTGAGGTGTGGAACGCGTCGCAAACCTCGTCGGCGGGCGGCAGTGGCACGGCGGCCATCGCGCCGACCAGGTCGTCGGTCGTCGGCGCCGGGACGCCGAGCGCGGCGCACAGCAGCTCCCGGCCGCGCAGGGCCAGCGCGCGGTTGTGGGCGCGCACCGCGGGCCACCCACCGGGGAGCATCGAGCCCATCGCCTCGAGCGCCGCCGCCACGCTCAGCGCGGGGGTCGGGTCGTCGGTGCCGGTCCAGTCGAACTCCAGGCGGTACTTGGACTTCTCGTCGGAGCACATGCCGTAGCCGTGGCTGATCGTCGCCGGGTGCAGGCCCTCGCGGCGGTCGGCGCGCGTCCACAGGAACGCGGCTCCC
>CALBMW010000491.1 GCA_937896275.1 uncultured Myxococcales bacterium | reverse complement strand
TCGCCGAACATCAGGAGGCCCACGCGGTGCCCGCGGTCGAAGGTGAAGGTGTGCACCTCGTCGTCGACGGGGTTGTCGTCGCCGCTCGCCAGGCCGGCCTCGAGCGCGCCATCGAGCATCCCGTAGCCGCCGCCGAAACGGGCGATGGCGCCCACGGCCAGCACGTCGAAGGGGCCCTCACGCAGGGCGGAGCGCGCGAAGTCGGTCGTGCCGCCGGTCACGCTGAACTCGGCCTCGGCGTAGAGGCGGGACTTGCCGGTGAGCGCGTCGTAGCGCCCGGTGACCAGGCCGACGCCGACGTCGGTCTCGCCCCCCTCCTCGTAGCGCTGGTTGCGCAGGATGGCGCCCACGCCGCCCGCGAAGCCGCGGTAGACGCCGAACAGGCCGCCGATGAGCTGGTAGGCGCGGTCGCCATCCGACCAGCGGGCGGTCTCGTCCTCGATGATCACGTCGCCGGCGATGGCGATGGCCAGCGGGGGGATAGGGGGGCCTCCGTCGGGGCCCGAGCGCGGGGCCCACGGGAAGATGGCCACCAGCGTGCGCGCCACGCGGTCGAAGGTGGTGGCGTAGCCGAAGGGGCTGACGCGCACCTGATAGGGATCGGGATCCTGGCCGCCGTCGGCCAACGTGCCCAGCCCGAAGGACGAGCGCGTGAGGCCCGCCTGGACGGAGCCCCACTGCGTGACGATGCGGCCGTAGGCTTGATCGAGCTGGGGCAGGGGGGTGTCCCCGCGAAAGCGCCAGATGGGGTCGTAGCCCAGGCCGTCGGGGGCGTCGCCGCCGACCGGGTAGGCGGTGATCTCGCCTTCGAGCAGCAACTCGATGCCGTAGATCGGGCCGTCGCCGATCCAGCTCAGCTGGGGGCGCAGGCGGAGGCGCGCGGCGAGCAGGCGGTCGTCGGGCGTCGTCGTCGGGACCGAGGGATCCTCGGCGCGGACGCTCACGCCGTCCATGGCGGCGCCGACGAGGCGCAGCTCGCCGGGGAGCTCGAGGGTGCCGGTGCGGCCGATCGATACGTTGAGGCGGGCGGGATCCGGCAGCAGCGGATCGCCGCCGAGCTGAGCGTGCGCGGTGGGCGCGGCGAGCACGGCCGCGATCACGAGAGAGCGTGTGATCACCGTTCTCCTCGGGCCACAGAGGCGTTCAGGGTGGAGTCGAAGCGGCGGCCAGCTTGGCCGATGCGCGGACGCGAGGGTAGGCGAAATCACGTGCTCGTGCATTTTCGCCCACGGATCGCCGCGGCCGTCGGATGGATGGGGCGGGGACGAACGCGAGGCCGCGCGGGGCAACCGCACGGGCGGCGCGGCGACCCGCTGAGTCTTGGCCGCCGACCACGCGCCCCGGTGGCGCCGCGCCGGACAATGTGCCTAGATTCGGCCCATGCCCGGCATCCCGCTCGACACGCTGCAGCTCGAGGCGCCCATCGGTGAGGGCGCCTGGTCCAAGGTCTGGCGCGCAGCCGATCCGTCGACCGGTCGGACCCTGGCGGTGAAGATCCTCACCGGCCGCAGCCTCGACGATCCGCTGGTCGGCGCCAACTTCTCGGCCGAGGTGCGGGCCGTCGCGGCCCTCGACCACCCGAGCATCGTGCGGCTGCACGACTTCGGCGAGGTGCCGGCAGAGACCGCTGCCGCGTCGCAGGGACAACTGCACGCCGGGTGGCCCTACCTGGTGCTCGACTTCGCCCCCGGCGTGCCCCTCTACGACGTGCCGGGGCCGCTGTCCTACGGGGTGCTGCGCGTCATCCTGCTCGAGCTCCTCGACGCGCTGGCCCACGCCCACGCGCGGGGCGTCGTGCACCGCGATCTCAAGCCCGACAACGTGCTCGTGGACGGCACGCGCTGCCGGCTGACCGACTTCGGCATCGCGCGGCCGACGGTGGGCGCGAGCAGCAACCGCTTTCGCATGACGCGCCGCACCGATCCCACCATGCTGGGCACGCCTCACTTCATGGCGCCCGAGCAGATCGAGGGGCGCTGGCGCGACCAGGGCCCGTGGACCGACCTCTACTCGCTGGGCTGCATGGCCTTCGGGCTGGCCTGCGGGCGCCCGCCCTATGACGCCGACACGGTCATGGGCACGCTGCTGGCCCACATGAGCGCCCCGATCCCCGTGCTCGAACCGGTGGTCGCGGTGCCCCCCGGCTTCGGGCCGTGGGTGGCGCGGCTGCTGGCGAAGGGCCCCGGCCAGCGCTTCCAGCACGCGGCCGACGCGGCCTGGGATCTGTTGACCCTCGGTCAGCCCGACGAGGGGACGGCGCCGGTGCCCACGGTGGTCGCGATCAGCTTCACCTCGACCTTCGAGACCTTCGTCGCGCAGCGCCCCGCCTCACCCACCGCCCTCACCGAGGAGATGCGCTCCGTCGGCCGCCCGGCGCCGATCTATCAGGGGCCGCCCATCCCCGACGACTGGCGCCGGGACCCGCCCACGCCCACCATCCCGCCGCTGCGTGGCGGTCTGCACCTGTTCGGCCTGCGGCCCTTCCCGTTGATCGGCCGCGAGGCGCAGCGCGACGCCCTGTGGACGACGTTGCGCGCCGTGCACGCCACCGGCCTTCCCCGTGTGGTGGTGCTGACCGGTCCCTCGGGCTGCGGCAAGACGCGCCTGGTTCACTGGCTGGCGGAGCGCGCGCACGAGCTGGGGGCGGCCACCACCTTGGTGGCCACGCACGAGCAGGGCGGCACGCCCCAGGACGGCCTGGGTCCGATGCTGGTGCGGCACTTCGCCTGCGAGGGGCTCGACGCGGAGCAGGTCGCCGGCCGCGTAGACATCGTGCTGCCCGAGGCCACCGACGAGGAGCGCCGCGCGTTGGAGGCGTTGCTCGTCCGGCACGCCCCCGATCAGGCCGCGGCGAGCGTCGAGTTGGCGCGCGGCGGCACGGTCGAGCGGCCGCGCCTGGTGCGCTTCGCGAGCTCGGCCGAGCGCTACGTGGCCATCCGGCGCACCCTCGCTCGCCTCGCCGCCCGGCGCCCGGTGCTGTTGGTGCTCGACGACGTCATTCACGGGGCCGACGCGCTCAACTTCGCCGAGGCGGTGCTCAACGCGCAGTCGCACGACCCGCTGGCGGCGCTCATCCTGGTCACCGCCTCGGACGAGGCGATGGGCGACCGCACCACCGAGACGGCGCGCCTCGGGCACCTGCTCGAGCGCCGCGAGTCCGAGCGGCTGACCGTCGGGCCCATGGTGGGCGACGAGCGGGTGCGCATGCTGCGCGACGCGATGGGTCTGTCGCCTTCGCTCGTCGAGCGCCTGCAGGCGCGCACCGAGGGCAACCCGATGTTCGCCGCCCAGCTCGTCGCGGACTGGATCCAGCGGGGCCTCGTCGAGGGCGGCGTCGACGGGCTGCGCCTCCGGTCGCGCGCGCGCGCCCCGCTGCCCGACGGCCTGCACGAGCTGTGGATGCGCCGGGTGGAGCGGCTGCTCGAGGGGCGCGATCCGGCCGAGGGGCTGGCGCTCGAGATCGCGGCCTGCCTCGGGCGCGGCGTCGACATGGTCGAGTGGGGCGAGGCCTGCCACCAGGCCGGCGTGCAGCCCTGCCTCGAGCTGCTCGAGCGCATGCTCAACGAGCGGCTCGCGCAGGGTCGGGGCGGCGAGGACACGCCGCTGGTGGGCTGGGCCTTCGTCCACGCGACGCTCCAGGAGAGCGTCGAGCGGCGCGCCTTCGAGGGGGACCGGCGGGTCCTCGCCCACCGCGCGATCGTCAAGATGCTGCGCTGCAAAGGCGGCGTGGATCTGGCGCGGCTGGTGCGCCACCTGGCCGAGGCCGGCGACGTCGAGGACGCCCTGGGTCCCTCGCTGGAGGCGGCCGAGATGGCCCTCGAGGCGGGCGAGCTCGCCCGCGCGGAGGCCTTGCTCGACCGGCGCGACCAACTGCTCGACGGCGCCGACTACCCCTTCGAGCACCGCGGACGCATCGACGGCTGGCTACAGCGATCGTCCTTGGCGCACCTCGCCGGGCGCTGGGCCGACGCCGATCGCCTGGCCAGCCGCGTCGCCGAGGTCGCCGAGCGATTTCGCTGGCCGGACGCGGGGATACGCGCCGAGCTGGCCATGGCCCGCGTCGCGCTGAGCACCGGACGGCTGGCCGTCGCGTGGCGCCACGCCGAGGACGCCGAGCGCTGGGCGGCGGCCATCGGTGAGGCGCGGCTGCTGGCCGAGGCGCGCTACCTGCGGGGGCGCGTGATGCACGCCCGCGGCGCCCTCGAGTCGGCCGAGCGCTGCTACCTCGACGCGCGCGCCGGCTTCGAGGAGCTGATCGATCCCGATCGCGTGGCTTGGTGCGAGGAGGGGCTGGGGCTGGTGGCGCTGGCTGCGGGTCGCTCGGAAGAGGCGCGCCGCCGCCTCACCCGGGCCCGCGACTGCTTCGTCGACGCGGGCGCCCGGCTCCGCGTCGCGCACTGCAGCACCGCTCTGGGCGCCGTCTGTGGCGCGTCGGGCGATCTGATGCGCGCCGAGGTCTTCTATCGCGAGGCCCTCGACCACTATGACCAGGTGGGCGCGGTCGAGGGCCTCGAGCCGCGCGTTCGGCTGGGCCTCCTGCACGTCAGCCGCGGGGATCCCCGCCGCGCGCGCCCGATCTTCCTCGCGGCCATCGCCGAGGCCGAGGGGCGCGGCGTCAAACCGGTGGAGGGGCTGGCCTACGCCGCCCTGCTGCTCTGCGACGCGGCCGACCGCGACTGGACGTCTTGGGGCGCGCACCTGTCGGCCGCGACGCGTGTGCTCGATCAGACCGGCTTCGTGGATCGCGATCTGGCGTCGGTCGCGCGCCAAGCGGGCGAGGAGGCGCTGGCCGCCGACGAGCCGCGCCAGGCCCGCGGCGCGTTCCTGCTGGCGCTCACCCAGTGGCGAAGCCTGGGCCGAACCGACCAGGTCGACGTGCTCGACGCCCTCATCGGGAGGACCCGCGAGTGAGCGCCACCCGCCGCGAGCGCGAGCCACGGCGCATACGGCCGGGCGATCTGGCGGCCCTCGCGCGCGCCCACCTCGAGCGCTACGTCGCCTCGACCGGGCGCCTGCGCGCCGTCCTCGAGCGCCGCGTGCGGCGCGCCACCGCGCACCACGGCGACGATCCCGCCCCCCTGCTGGCCGAGATCGACGGGGTCATCGCCGGCCTCGACGGCACCGGCCTGCTCGACGACGTGGCCCTCGCGGGCGGGCTGGCGGGCAGCCTGCGCCGTCGCGGCGACGCGCGCCCCGTGGCCCGCCAGAAGATGCTCGCGCGCGGCCTCCCGCCGGCCTTGGTGGACGCCGCCCTCGCGGGCGCGGACGCCGCCGTCGACGCCGACGGGCAGCGGGGCGACGCCGATCTCGCGGCCGCCGCGGCCTATGCGCGGCGTCGCCACCTCGGACCCTTCCGCGCCGCCGGTCGCGCGGAACGACGCGATCGCGATCTCGCCGCGATGGCGCGCGCCGGGCACCGCTTCGACGTGGCCCGCCGGGTGATCGACTGCGACGACCCCGAGGCCCTGCGCCCCGCGTGATGGCTGATCCCGCCGCGCGCATCCAGGTGCGTCGGGCTCGCCTGACGGACGCCCCCGCGCTGGCGCGGATCCACGCGCACACCTGGCGAGTGGCCTACGACGGCCTGCTCCCGGCGGACTACCTGCGTGACCTGGAGCCGCGCCGCCTGGCGGTGGACTGGCGACGTCACATCCTGCGCGCCCGGCGCAGCCCGCAGGGCCACCTGGAGGCGGTGCTGGTGGCCTTCGACGCCACGCAGGCGGAGCGCCCCCTCGTCGGCTTCGCCACCACCGGCCCGGCCCGGGGGCGTCGCGTGCGGGGCTTCGCCGGCGAACTGTTCATGCTCTACGTGCACCCCGCGGCCCAGGGGCAGGGCGGCGGTCGGGTCCTGTTCGATGCCGCGCGGGACGCGCTCACCGACCTCGGCTTCCGCTGGTGGTTCGTGTCGGTGCTGGAGGCCAACACGGCGGCGCGGCGCTTCTACGCCGCCCGAGGCCTGCAGCCCGACGGCGAGGCCTGGGTGGATCACTTCGCTGGGGGCGAGGCGGTCCGGGTGATGCGCTATGGGGGCCCGCTCGACCCGGTCTGGCCGCCGCGCGGGGCCGGCCCGGCGGATCAGTCGGCGCCGGGCGGCAGCGCCTGATCGCAGGCCTCGCCGCGATCGCGGCAGCGTTGGACACACTCGGCGCAGCGCATGTCGATGCTCAGGATGTCCTCGCTGGGCACCGGCCCGTCCCGACGCGTCTCCGGTCCGCCCGCGCCGACCGGTTCGCACCACTGCGCGCAGCCGTTCAGGCAGTCGTCGTAGGCCGTCTGGCAGCCCGGCCGCTCGTAGCGCCCGCCGCCGCAGCCGCCGACGAGCCCCGCCCACACCATCGCCCCCCCCAAAATCCGCCGTCGCACCGATCACCCCCGCATCGTCCCTGGCCGCCGGCGCATCATCCGTCCGTGGCGACTGGTCGCGCAAGGCTGGCAGCGGCCGGCTCGAAAGCCCATGCTGTCGGCGCAACGACCTGGAGGGAGAGGCATGCGACCGATCGTGGCCAGTGATCTGATGAACCCCGAGGTGCTCTCGGTCGCAGCCGACTTGACCGTCGAGGCGCTGGCGCGCTTCCTGGTGGAGAACGACATCAGCGGCGCGCCGGTGCTCGGCCAGGACGGCGATCTGGTCGGCGTCGTGTCGCTGGTCGACGTCTCAGTCGCCACGACCGACACCCAGGGGCGCGCCGCGCGAGCCGGCTTCCTGTCCCACGGTCAGGGCGGCCCGACCGAGGCCCTGAGCCCCCGCGACCCCCGCCTGCGCGTGCGCGACATCATGACGCCCGAGGTCTCGGTCGTGAGCGACGACGCCACGGTCAGCGAGATCGCGTCGGTCATGCTCGACGAGCACCTGCACCGCGTGCTGGTCACGCGCGACGGGCGGGTCGTGGGCATCATCTCGACCAGCGATCTGCTGGGGCTGCTGGTCCACACCAACGACCGTCGGTGACGCTCACCCCGCCGGGCGTCGAGAGGCAGCGCCCCGCTTCGTGCGCTCGCCCCGTCGGTTGAGCCGCATGACGCGCTGCGTTATGATCCCGGGCCGCGACGGACACAGGAGGCGCGATGCGGGTCAGCCCGGGGCGATACGGACTCTACGATCCCCAGACCGAGCACGACGCCTGCGGCGTGGGCTTCGTCGCCCACCTCGGCGGTGACAAGTCCCACGAGATCGTTCAGCAGGGGCTGGGCATCCTGAGTCGCTTGGCGCACCGCGCCGCGACAGGCTGCGATCCCGAGACGGGGGACGGCGCGGGCATCCTGCTGCAGCTCGCCCACCGCTTCTTCAAGGCGCGCGGTCTCGAGCTCGGCTTCGACGTGCCCCGCCGTCGTCGCTACGCCATCGGCCAGGTCTTCCTTCCCCCCGATCCCGAAGCCCGCGCGGCCTGCGAGCGCGTGCTCGAAGAGGCCTGCCAGGCCGAAGGCCAGCGGGTCCTCGGTTGGCGCGACGTCCCGGTCGACCCCACCGTCCTCGGCCGCGTGGCCTTCAGCATGTGCCCGGTGGTTCGCCAGATCTACGTCGGGCGCTGCCGCCTGGTGCCCAGCGCCTTCGAGCGCAAGCTCTTCGTGATCCGCAAGCTGGCCGAAAACCGTATTCGTGACGAGGGGTTGGACCCCGACGGGCGCTTCCACGTGGCGAGCCTGTCGGGCGAGACCATCGTCTACAAGGGGCTGTTCCTGCCCGACCAGCTGCCGCGCTACTACCTCGACCTGCGGGACCCC